>CAKOSD010000058.1 GCA_934101745.1 uncultured Bacilli bacterium
CCCCACTACCAATAATGACTTTGATAGTTCCAGGAAAAGATGGTGTATTTAAAGCCTGGATAAAGAAAACTGGCAGTTGTGCTTTTGAGGTATTTACAAGATTATTTATTGTTAGTTTCGTAATTTATTTAATAAGAACAATTCCTCAATTATTTACAGCAACTACATTTTCATACGGTGGATGTACAACATCGTTTGGGGTTATAACTGCTTTATTAATAAGAGCACTTGTATATTGTGGTTTACTTACATTCTTAAAACAAGCTCCTAAATTCTTAAGTGAGGCAACGGGTATCAAGAGCGATGGCTTTAAACTTGGAATTGCTGATAAACTTGGCGAAATGGCTCTTATTGGTGGTGCTGCTAAAAATGGAGTACGAGCTGCCCAAGGCGCAGCAACCGGAGCATTAGGTGGTTTAGCAACCGGCTTGTTTAATAGAGATAAGATTAATTGGAAATCTGCTGCTATGCAGGGTGCAACACAAGGCTTTAAAGGAAAAGGGAATCAGTTTTCTAAGCAAAGAAAATCAACGTTCCAATCTATAGGAGAATACGAAGACAAAGACCAAGGTATATTTGGCGGAGAGTCAAAAGTCAGCAAATTTATAAATGACCATAAAAAAGACGTGAAAAATGATTATACTGAACATGGATCTAAATTTAAACAAGAAGTAGAAGAAGGCGGAATGATGCACAAGCTAAAAAGAGAAAATTTCCGACCTCAAGATCATGATCAGAGGTTAAGTGATTTTAAAAGAACGGCAATAATGAAGGATGCAGAAAATTATGCTAGACAACAAATGAAAGTAAATGGCACATACTCAGAGCAGGCTTATCGTGATGCTATAGAAACTTTTTTAGAACAAACCAGGGCAACAACACAAGATAAAAATTTAGCACGTTCTATATATCAATATCAGAAAGAGAAAGCAGCGGACGATATATTCCAAAATATAAAAAAATATACTGATGATGAACTTGCCATGAGTAATCAACAAATTGTCGATGCTCAGAAACAAATGGAAGCAGATAAAAAATCTTTAGAGGATACTAAGAGTGATGTCACTAAAAAAATTGATAATATAACTGCTAGAAGACAAGAAATTCTATCATCATTTAGTCAAATAAATGCCGAGATAAAGGAAGCAAATTCAAGATTGCAAGATCCAAATCTTAGTCAAGATGAACGAATAGCATTAGAAACTAAAAAAAGAAATCTTGAGGCAAGCGTAAGAAATAGAAATAATTTGATATCATCATTGGAAGCACAACTTGGAACGTTTAATGCTCAAAAAACGCAGTTAGAAACTGATATTAAGAACATAGACGATAGACAAGAACATATTTCTAAATTGGCAGATGATAGAACGGCTTATATTAATAAAGTTAATGAAATGGCTAAAGATATAGTATTGGGTAAAGGAAGTTTAACAGTTGATGGAACCGACTTTATGAATATAGTACCTGATGATGATAAAGAAACTATCAAATATTATCGTGGCTATGATTCTGGTATTGAAGCTGCTACTAAAGTGACTACAACAGAAGATAAATTATTAGAAGAAATGAAGAAATTTAATGCTAATAATAAGAAAGATTAAGGAGGACGTGGATTTTGAATAACTTTTTAATACCGGCTAACTCAAAGAAATCACAATTAATATTTAATTTCTTTACAGTTACGGATTTGATTGTATTTAGTATAGGAGCACTATTTACAATAATACTTTTAGTAGCATTTGAAACTAATAACATATATGTAATATTACTCGAATGTACTCCTTTACTTATTTCTGGGTTTTTGGTTATGCCAATAATACATTACCACAATGTAATGACATTCCTTGGCAATATATTCGCATTCTTCTTTAATCAAAGAATGTATAAATGGAAAGGTTGGTGTGTTAAAGATGCCTACGGTCGAGAAGACAAATGGGACAAACAATAGATATTGTGAAGATTGGTTACCAGTTAAAAATATAACAAACGGAATGATTCAACTAGAAAATGGATATTTTGTTTGTGGAATTAAAGTAGAACCTAAAAACATCTTTATACTAGATGAAGGAGCCAGAAATAACGTTATAGTTCAATTAAGAAATTTCTACAATACAATAGATTTTGAATTCTGGATGATTATTGCTGATAGACCTGTTGATATAAACCTATATTTGGCTCAATTACAAGTTTTATATAATAAGACTACTAATAATATAACTAGAAAATTAATAATGCAAGATATTAATAAGGCTAACGCCTTCATGGGAGCAGAATACAATGTAGTTGATACAGAATATTTCTTCCTATTTAAAGAAAAAAGAATGGATTTAATTCAAAAGAAATTAAGAACATTAATGAGTGGTTTGGCAAACTGTGGATTAAACTCTATTCAAGTATCAAATAGTGATTTAAGAATGGTTCTAGATAACTTCTTAAATGGTGGTACACAAACTAATTTTGGGACGGTGATGTTTTAATGTTAAATATTAAAAGCGAATTAGCACCAAAAGGAATGAAATTTGATGTAACAGATTTCATGATAAGTGGTAAATATTGCACAATATTTACTGTCGTAAGTTTTCCAAAATATATAGCACCAGGTTATCTATCTGATCTTTCTAATATTGCCGGGGTAAAAGTAGTAGCAAAGCATATTCCCCTTGAATTTTCTACTATGCAAAAAATGATTAATAAAGAAATTGCTGATTTAAAACAAAGATATCAAAATGAAAAAGATAGAACAATTCAAGAAAGAATTAGACAAGACTATGAATCATTAGAGCAGTTTGTTCAAATGCTTGCTGCAACACAATCTCGAGTATTTGATTTTCAATTACATTTAATGGTAATTGGCGATTCTAAAGAAGATTTAGAAAACAAAAAGATGAATGTAAGAAGTTTCTTAGATGCTATGGGTATGCAAGGAATTCCTCTTATGTTTGAACAGGAAAAAGTTCTTAAATCAATCTTACCAATATTCCCAAAACAAGATATTGAAGATAGAATTGGTACTCCAATTCCCAGTCCAACTATTGCAGCAATGTATCCATTTATTTTCGACAGCGTTAAAGATGTTGGCAATTCAACCTTATTTGGTGTAGATTACTCTGGTGGTGTTGTTCTGTTTAATCAATTCTTATATCAAGTAAAAAAAGAACATAATAGAAATAATGGTAACATGATTATTTTAGGTACTTCTGGTTCTGGTAAATCAACAGCCGCTAAATTATTACTTCGTAGCCATATCCGTAATGGTTATAAAGTAGTGGCTATTGACCCAGAAGGTGAACTTGAAGATATGGCTAGATTCTTAGGCGGTGATTTCTTAGACCTAGGTAAAGGTGGTCAATTCGGAATGATTAACCCTCTTGAAGTTGTACTAGATGCTGATGAAGAAGATATCGCTCAAGGCTTAGGTTATACCATTTTAACAAGAGCCATTCAATCTCAAAAAGCCTTCATGAAATATTACTCACCAGAGATTGAAGAAGATGTATTAACAATGTTTAGTGAAGTCTTGCAAGACACATATCGTCGCTTTAAAATTGATTTTAATACTGATTTCACTAAATTAACTAGTAATGATTATCCAACTTTTGATGATTTATATGCAACAATTCGTGGTAGACTATTATCAATGCCAGAAAAGACTAGAGAAAAAGATGTATTAGAAAGACTAGAACTTAAAATAAGACCATTTACCAATGAATTAAGATATTATTTCAATGGTCATACAACCTTAAATATTAATAGTGAATTTATTGTATTTAATATTAGAGATTTAATGAATAGTGATGATAATATCAGAAATGCGGTATTCTTTAACATTTTGAAATACGCTTGGGGCTTATGTTTAGATAAATCAGTAACATCAGTATTATCGGTAGATGAAGCACATGTATTATTATCATCAAGAAATGAATTAGGTGCTGAATTCTTAGCCCAAATTCAAAGACGTAGTCGTAAATATAATAGTGGTACTATTATAATCACTCAACAGCCAACTGATTTTGCTGCTCCTAACCTTATCATGCATGGTAAAGCCATATTTGATAATGCTTCTTACTATTTAGTAATGGGTTTGAAAAAACAAGCTGTTGATGATTTATCATTATTGATAGATTTAAATGAAGCCGAGAAGAATAATATTAAATATTATAATCAAGGTCAAGGCTTATTTATATGTGGTTCAAGACGTATGCAAATATATGTAATTTGTACAAATGAAGAGTTAGATTCGTTCGGTTCCGGTGGCGGATTATAGGAAGCAGTTTTTACTGCTTTTTTTTTCTAATTATGATAAAATAAAGTGGATATAAGGCGGTGAAGTAAATGCAAGACAAAAATAATAATAGTAATCAAACAAATAATAATAATCCGGAAGAAATGCAACAAGAAACTTTAGAAAACTATGGTTCTAAACCTCAGCAAAATCACTCAATATCCGAAACTGCTGGTAGAATTGGGGGGAGAATTGCCGGTAGAAGAATTGCTGAAAATCTAAAAGCAAGAAGACATGGTGATATGCCAAATTCTAAAACTACCAATGGTCTTAATGAACAGACAAATGCTGGTACGCCTTCACCCACATCTCAACACTCATCGCAATCGACATCTCAAAATAGTGCAGGTAATCAAACTCCAATAGCGGCACCGGATGGCTCAACTAATGCAAAAACTCCGCAACAGCAAATAAAAAATCCGGATGCTTCCAAAAATAGTGGTGTTGTTCCAAACCAAGCAGGAAAAAGTACTAAACCTGGAGAAAATCCTGCCAAGCCAAAGGCAAGTAGGACTCGAAATAACAGTAGAAAAACACCTAATTTAAATCCGTCTCGTCGTTTTAATCCTAAAAATATTGCTTCTAAACATTCAAAACATAGTGGTAACAATGATATACCACCGTTATCAGAAAATGAAAACGGTGGTAATCCCCTTGATAAAATAAAAAATAAAACAGGGCCACAGAAAAATATTCAAAAATCGGCTACCAAAAAAAGCGCAAAAAAAATGGCTAGTGCTGCCTCTAAAGCAGCATCAACTGCTGCAAGGTCAGCCAGCAAGTTAGTAGCAGGAATAGCATCATTCATAATGTCAAGTCCGGTTGTTATTATTACTGGATTAGTTATATGTTTAGCAGTTTTATTTGCCTCCTTAATTGCACCATTTATCGCTAGCCTACAACCGTATGGCGAAGATGATGATGGAAACGTTTGCTTTGCAACCGCACCTTGTACTAATATTGTTTTAAAGAATGGTGATACAGAAAAAAAATACAAATTGGATGAATATATTGCTGGTGCTATGGTTGATTATTATGATTATTCTAGTGTTGTTAAATATACTTTGGGCAAACCAAGTATTAATGACAATTTATTAAAAGCCTTAGCTGTTATAATTCATACAGATATTTCAATATATTCAAGTTATGATTCTCAAACATCGACTTGTACAATTGATGATACATCTAGATTTAAAAATGTTTATGAGCCAACGGTAACGGATGATAATTCTGATACTACAGATATTACTGATGAAACTGAAAATGAAGAAACCAATCAAGATAGTACAGAAGAAGAACAAGATAGTCAAAATAATATTGATGCTGAAAATGACTCTAGTACAAATTCAGAAAACAAACAAACAAAAGAAGACAAATATTATTATCAAGCCAAATCAGCCGTAAACTCAGTGTTATCAGAAGTAGTTGATGCTTACAGTACAAATTTAGAATTGAAGTACTCTGGTTATTTACAGGTATTGCATAATGCCGCCGATGCTGGTCAAGACTATCAAAAAATAGTAAAAACTTATATAAAAAATGATCCAAACTATGTCTCAAAAACAAGTGCAACTGAAGACGAAGATCAAGAAAATTCTGCTGAAGATAATTCTATAGGAATATATCCAATATGCTATTTTGATAAATCAAGCACTGGAACAGGTCCTATTTCTTATTCCAGTGATATATGCTCAACAGTTCATATAAATAATGGTGCCAATGCTGGCGATTATACAATAGATGAATTTATTGAAGGAGTTGTTTACAATGAGGCTAGAGCCTGGACAGATTCTTTAGATACATTAAAGGCCCATGCCGTTGCTGCAAGAACCTATCTAGTTAATAGAGGAAAAGTAGAAAACGGAACTTGTTACATGACAGTTGGTAGTAATACGATGGGCTTTACTAAATCAACTAATGCCGCTATTCATCAAGCCGTAACCGAAACATCGGGAGAATACATAATGGTTAATGGACAGATATCTAAACAAGCCGAGTGGGATGCATTATGTATCACTAATCCTGGTACAACAGGTTCAACCTACACAATATGTCAAAAAAATCAACAAATTCCTAAAGAGTGGTTCTCTAAAGTTAAACTATTTGGTACTATTAGCTGGTATAACGAACATAGTCATGGCCGAGGAATGAGTCAGTACGGAGCGTATTATTTAGCAACTGTTCAAGGAAAAAGTTATAAAGATATAATTAACTATTATTATAGCGCCGATGTTGGAACAGTCATAACGCAATCTAAAGAAGGATTTGTAATGCCAATCAATACTTTTAGCAAAATTACAGGCGAAACAACAGGCTATTGTGGTAGTGGAAAACCCCATACAGGAATTGACTTTGCCGCCCCTACTGGTACGCCAATATATGCCGCTCATGATGGGGTAATTGTAAAAACATATGATAACGGTACAAACTGCTATGGCTCATGTAACTCTACTCAAGCCGTAGGTATCGGCTTTAGAATTGATAATCAAGACGGAACAATAAGTATGTATATGCACATGAGTAAGAGAGAAAACTTAAGTAGAGGCGCTAGTGTAAAAGCGGGACAATTATTAGGTTATGTCGGTAATACCGGTAGCTCAACTGGTCCCCACTTACACTATGGAATGTCAAGTTCTACTAATGGAGCAGTATTAAAT
>CAKOSD010000059.1 GCA_934101745.1 uncultured Bacilli bacterium
TTTATATATCTTATATTATCAATAATTGGATGTTTTATAGGTAATAAAATAAAAAATAGTTAGTCAAATTACAATTTGCGCGAATGATTCATCAAATTAAACAAAAACTATTTATCAAAATCTAAAAATATGGTATTATTATCTTAGTAATTAGTTGTTTATCAACTTTTACTTTAGGAGTTTCAGATAACCTTTGTTATCGCTCCATTTGAAATCAACTTACGGACTTAAAAGTTCGTGAGTTTTTATTTTATATAAATACTATAAAAAAAGAGAAAAAAATATCAAAATAATTTCATCCTCTTTTTATATATTTTTAAATTTGGGATTAAAATTTGTGTCTAGCCAGCACTGAATTTGTACTTTCACACAAATTCTACTATAGAAAATTTCATCCTCATATTATTAAAAATTAAAATTTAAATATACATAATTATCCATATTGTAAGATAAATTGTTTTTTATCATTTTGTTAGCAAGTTTGCAACATTTTGAAATTCTTTTGCCATTAAATAATGGATCAATATATCTAATCTTTGCCCCGTGATGTACATAATAGATATTTTTTGGCTTTTCTTTTGATATTTTTACTTTCTTAGCATTTTTCCAGATATTGAATATGTCATTATATTTAGAAGATTCTATAATATTTATTACTTCACTTTCCTTTAATTCATATAAATCTTTTCTAGATATTTTGTTTTCATCGCTTAATCTTTTTAAAATATCAGCAATTAATTGCATAGAATATCTAGTTCTATCCTCACGATATATAACAGATAATCTACTTGTAACCTTAACAAAGTTTCTAGCATTTTTTTTAGTTTTAAATCCTAATTCTATTTCTTTTTCTTCATTAGTTTGTATCTCAATATCATCATATATTTCTTTAATACTTGCTAGATCCAATAGTCTATATGTAAACAGAGCATTTGATAATGAATATTCCAATCTATCAGCAGATAATTTAGGTGTGTCATTATCAGCAATAGGATATAAATGGTAATTATCAATTTCTGATATTTCAATATTATCCCTTTTTAATAATTTCATTATTTCTTTAGAATTTTTTATAATTTCTGTTGTTAAATCTTCTGTTGATTCTTGAGTCATATAATCTCCATTAAGAAAATCTACACAATGCTTAAATGCAGGTGTTGCTATATCGTGAAATAATCCAGACAAAGTTTGCTTTTTATCATGTGTAAAATGCCAAACAATTAAAGCAACTGCAACAGAATGATCTAAACTTGAAAAGAAAAAATCACTTTCAAACAAGTTTGAATATATAGTACCACAAGTAATACTAATATATTGTTGTGATAACAATTCCTTTGTATTTATATATTCGTTTAACCATTCTGGAAAATTTGATTCTAATACTTTAAAATATTTTTTTATTTCTGTATTTAAATTATCATAATATTTTTTCATTTTTTCACGTCCTTACATTGTAAACAGGCTTTACACAATCTTTTGTAATTTAGCATTCAATCCAAGTTGATTTTTTCCTTATATTTTTTTCTAGCTAATTTTTCTTTTTCATTTAATAAATACAAATTTACCACCGCCATAATTTCGACTCTAGAAATTTAAATTATAATTATTATACTATAAATTAACAAAATTCTCCATATTTCCGTAGTATTTAAATAATAAATTATATATAATAATTTTAGAAATGAAACATAGTTCGTAACCTGTTGCTCACCTGCTCCATTAGGTAATTCAACTTACAAGTTTGATGCTTGTAAGTTTTTTTTATCATTTATAAAATACTACTTAAATTATTTATTATTTTAAACTTGGAGTTCTTAAAACTACCTTCTCTATCCATTAGTCTAACTTCAAAGCCTTTACTACTAGCTACTTCCAGTAAAGTTTCATTATCATCTATAAATATCGCTTCATTCTTTTTAATATTAAAATCTCTTATCGGATTATCAAAAAAATCACCGTCTTTTTTCAACTGACCATATACTGATGAAACATAAATTTTAGAAAATAAATCAGAAATTCCATATTCTTTTAAAGAAATAAAAACATCAGGCCAGTTATCAGTAAGCAATAACAATTTATACTTTGAGGCTAATCTTTCTAATTCTTCTTTTATATTATCATAAGGTAAGTATTTATCATTTTCATAAGTTCCATTATAAGCAATTTTCTTTACAGTATCATTAGTATATTCAGTATAACCACATTCTAATAAAACCTTACTATAAAATTCTATAAACATATTATATTCTTCTTCAAGACTAGTAATTTGTTTATCTAGTATTTGTTTGTTATTACTTATAGCATTTTCTAAAATCTCTTCATTTATTTTTTTAATATCAATTAATTCTAGAAATTTTGGTGTTATATGCCAATTTCCAGTTAATGGATAAGCCAACACCATTCCAAAATCTAATACAATATATTTCATTAAAACACTCATCTCCTAAACAATTACCTTTATAATAATCTAATCCAAAATTACCTATACTTACTGTTCTCATTATATTTCAACCATTTATAATTTTCCCTTTGTTTACATCACAAGTAAGAGTTGGTACTTCTAAACTCAAGTTTTCATCACTAAAAAACAAAGAATTATTTACATCAATATAGCCAACATTTTTATCAACTATAGGTAACATTGTAATCGGATTTTTACCTAAATCACTAACCATTTCAGAGCCTCTCCATTCTCTATAATTTTGCACAAATCTGTCTCTTCTTGAAATCTCAGTAACACCAGTTTTAGGTGATACATTATTTTTAGGATAGGTTCCTATTTGCATAATACTACCACCTTTGCAATAATATAAATTTGGTATTAAATAAAAATTAGCACATCCCCTATTTCCTACTATTTTAGGATACTCAGCAATAACAGCACTTATTTAAAAAGTTTCATTTTTTAATTCCTGATGAGGAGCTGCCAATAATCCTAAAACATTGCATTTTAATCGATGTTTCATCGTTGCATAAACGCCAAAATCCTGGTCAGAGTATGCTGAATAAATACCATTAAGATTATGAGTGTGAAAATGCATAACACAAGCATTAATACCTGATGCATCATATTTTTCTAACTCATTTATTAACTCAGTAATATTATCATCAGAAGGCTCTACCGCTCCATCTACATAATTACCATCAACAGTGTTAAATCTTGAAGAATAAAAATCAAAATAAAAACAAAGTTCTCCTTTTTCGGATGTAGATTTTCTACCAACAATATAGCAACCATTTTCTGCTTCTGTAAATTTAGTTTCCTGGATCAACTCTTTTAAATAATTATACACATTTTCACTAAATATAATTTTAGCACTACTACCTAGTGAAGGTATATCAATAAATTGGTCATAACTTACCGTATTTAATTTGTCCATATTACACTCCTCTTTTTTTAATTATAACATGAAAAAAGAATAAAAATATTAACAACTTTTATTCTTCCATATTTTTTCTTATTATATCTAAATTTTCTTTCTTACCATAAACAGTTATATCTTTTATAATATGAATATTATCACCAAAGTTATACATTTCCTTATTATTAAGACTATCTATTAATTCTTTTATAATCATATGCTTATCTTCACAAGATGGCTTTAAATATAAATTGCCATTGGAACGTACTCTATTTTCTATCTTACAGGCCTTATTTATTTTATATTCTATTCTTATATTATCAATATCAAGTTCTTGGTAACTAATACTATCTTTATCATATGTTCTAAAATATAAATTATCTTGCATTAATATTTCTATACTTTCTTGTTTTAAATTATTACTTAAAGAAGCATCACTAAAGCCAACTAAACTAACCAAAACAAAACCTAATCCTAATCCCAAAAGAATAACACTGCCAATAAAAACATTAATCATTATTTTAAAATTACTCTTTCTATTAAAAATAAAATTAAGTAATAATAAAACACCTAAAACGTTAATAATTCCTAAGGCTAAGCCAGATAAAAATATCCCCGTAAAGAATAAGCCTGATTTTGCTATTAAAAGCGAACATATTAAGCCAATAACTATACTTACTAAAGTTAAACTTAAAAACGAAACTATTCCTAAACCTATTAATTTTATAATGCCAACAACAATATTAGTAAGTAAATCAAAAAAATTATCATCACTACTATTCTTATTTTCTATGACTATTTTATTTGGTCTAGTTGTATTTTGTTTAAAATTAATATCCCTACTATCTTTAACTTCTAAATTAACCCTACTCCCCAAAGCATTTTCATTATTTGTAAAAGACACATAAGTATTATAATATCTTACTTTATATAACTTAAATATAATAATGATATTAAATATTAAACCTAAAATAAGATACAAACTACTAAAAACATTATAAATAATAATATAAATATCATGAGGTATCTTTCTTAAAATTTGTTGGATAATAAAGCCCCCTATATAAGCCCCACAATTCCAAATAATAAGCATTATAATAACTATTATTATTTGTTCTAAAATAAACTTTATTTTCATTTTTAAAGTCATTTGCCAAAACAATTCAAAGCTATTAATAATGAAATTAAATATTTCATCACAACTTGATTTTATTTTACTTTTAACAGCCATACTTTCTTTTACTTCTTTTATATCCCCATGTAATAAATCATCAATGTTTAAATCGAATTTTTTACATAACAAGACTATTTTATCCATTTCTGGATAACTAATCTTTGATTCCCATTTACTTATGGCCTGCCTAGATACTCCTAAGATAGCGGCTAAATCTTCTTGACTCAAATTATTTTCTTTTCTTATCTTTTTTAAATTTTCTGCTAGATTACTATTCATCTAAATTCTCCTTTTCTCAAGTTAATCATATCTATTTTCACTGGTTGCCCACCACCACTTTTTGGTTGTTTTATGACAACTTTGAGTTGCATTTTAATTAAATTTCTAAAATTCTAAGTATTTTCTATCAGTTATAAAGAAAAAAAGTTCTTTTTTAGGTATTTAAATCTTTAAGAACTTTCCTTTATTTCGCATAATTAATTGTATAACTATTAAACTCTAGTATCTTAGAAGAATCAGAATATTTAATAGCCGATATACTATATTTGCCCTTATCCTCTGGTAACTTATTATATTCCTTCGTAGTTTCATTATAAATAAGATAATAAGTAGAATTATCACCAATAAAAGAATCAAGAGGTATAATCAAACTTAAAGACTCTACTACTTCTTTATCAGTTATCCAATTAGAATTGTTCTTTATTTTTTCTAACAAATAATCGGTATTTTCTTCCATATAATTAATAGTAATATGACTAAACTCTGATTTATTACCTTCAAATACAGAATAATTACTACCTACCCATTTACTATCAGGAACAGTAAACCCAATAATATCATTATATCTATAGATATTATCATCGTTAAAAAATAAAGAAAATGCCCCTATAAACCCTAATAAAAAGATTACTAAGAAAACATAAACTAAATTTTTCTTGCTATTACATTGCTTCCCCCATTTAAAACTCAAAATAATAAAAATAAAAGGGATTGGTAAGAAACACCAAGCAATCCAAAAATAATTTTCATTATAAAAACCAGCACTTGGATATTGTCTCATTAAATAGCCAATCAAATATAAAGCGGCCAATAAGCAAAATATTGTTGCCCCATATAAAATATTTAAAATTTTCTGTTGGTTCTTCTTAGGTTCTATTTTTTCTTGCTTTAACGGTAAATCAGCAAACTTATTTCTAATAAATTCTTGAAGTTCTAAAGACATCTTCTCTTTTTTTAAATTAACAATTACGCCTGATTTATCATATTCTAAATAAAAGTTACTATCGCTTTCAATAAATTTAGTTATTTTACTATAAAGTAGTTTACTAGCCCTTAAATCACTACTAGCCAATAAATATTCACTATAGAATTCATAATATCCAACTACTTTTTCCCCTTTATTTTCTTTCTTAAATTCCTTAGTTACTAATTTGTCATTATTATTATAAAAATAGATTAAACAAATAATTTCTAAAACAACAAATAAAATTAACCAAACTAAAAAACTATGATAATAAGCCCCCGCAATTACGGCTCCAACTAAATTTAATATGCTAGCTATCAGATATCGATTCCAAAAAAACTTTGGAAAATATTTCATTATCAAAATACAATCTGCGGCCGTGTCCTCAGTTTCTAAAGTATAAAGTGGTTTCTCTTTAATTTTTAAAATACTATTTTCCATAAACAAAACTCTCTCCTAACCTCATTATAGCAAAAAACTACTTACCTTTACAGTAAATAGTTTAATACTTATATAATTATTTTTTATTTTCACTTTTTCGATAATTTAGGGCCATCCCTATCACAAAGATATTAGCCAGCAAATAAAACCATAATAATAATATTACTAAGTTAGCCAGACCACCATAAAATACCGAATAATGGGCATAATGATTTATATAAAAAGAATAAATCCAGGTTACTACTAACCACCCAATTGAAGTAAATATAGCCCCATAATTAACATTTTTAGATGATATTTTAACATCAGGAGCCATAGCATAAATTATCTTGATAAATAAGAAAACAAAGAATAATGCAAATGGTCCTTGTAGAAAATTAAATACCGTCTGAATTTTTTCCGTTACAAACGGATTTAAATTAACATACTTTATTAATTCTATTATCTTATTACCAAATAAAGGAAATATTAAAATAAATAGAAAAAGTAATACAATAAACACTGTCATTACTAAGGCTTTAATCTTTCGATAAATATAACCTTTATCCTCAATACCATATATCATATTAGAAGTAATTATAACTGCTGATGCCCCACTGGATGCGGTAAAAAAGCCAATAAATAATGTAATAAAGAAAGAAAATGATAAGCCACTTACAGAAACAATTGGAATAATCATCTGACTAATAGGACTT
>CAKOSD010000060.1 GCA_934101745.1 uncultured Bacilli bacterium
CTCCAAATTGATAAAAAACGTAAGTTTTTTATATAAATTAATTGTTTTAAAATTATAGTCGAAAACGTTAAAACAAATTAAATTTAAAAGAATTAAGGCTTTTTACAAGCCTTTTTTCTTGGCTAAAATTACTATGCGTATAAACATCAAGAGTAGTACTAACCCTACTATGGCCTAAACGATTACTTATAACATGAATATCAATATTGTTATTAAGCAATAACGTAGCGTGGCTATGCCTAAACTGATGTAGTGTTATAGGCCTTATATCAACCTTTTTACAAGCCTTTAACTTATAACGGTTAATAGTTGTTGGAACAAGAGGCTTTGCGCCTCCAAACACAAAATAATCAAGCGACATACAATCATAAGAACCAATTAAATTATCTAAGGACTTCTTTAAACTATTAGATATATATATTGTACGATTACTAGAATAAGTTTTGGGAGTTCCTAATTCTCTTTTTCCGTGTTCGTCAATAGTTTTATTAATAGTAATAAAATTACCGTTAATATCTCGAACCTTTATTGCCATGGCTTCGCCAGGTCTACAACCAGTATAAAACATAAATTCAAAAAACGTTTTATACAATTGATTATCGAATCCTTTAATAAACTTCTTAAACTCTTTTAAAGTATAAAAATCAGTCTTTTTATACTCTATTTTTTTATCAAAAGGCAAAAAATCTGGCAAAAATTCATAACAACAAGAATATTTTTTAGAGCAAAATTCTAAAAATTCCTTAAGCATACTATAGAGTTGAGAATTATAAGAGTCAGAAAAATTTTGACTAATCACAAAATCTTTCCAATCTTCCAAATCCTTCAAAGTTAAACTTTCAATATTAAAAGTACCAAATTACTATTTATCTGTCACTTCTATATATAATTATACCATCATTTTTGCCAATTTTATCACTAACCTAAAACATCCAAAAGTCATCCAATATTTTTAAACACATTCCAACTGATGGAAATAAATTATAGTTCCATAATACCTTTAATCAAAAGGGATAAATAAAAAGAATAGTAGAGTTCTTATATATTTTTAATTAAATTTTGCAAGTGCAAAATAAGAAATGATAGCACTATAAAGTCTTTATTTATAAGACACTAAAAATACTTTTAAGTTTCATGTTAAACAATATATTAATAGATTCAGAAGAAACAATAACCCTGTATCTGCAAAAGATATTTTACCACGCTTCGGCTTTAAACAATATTGCTTTAGTATCTTCGTTAAAAGCAACTAACAAAACATTTCCATGATTACAATATCCTGATTTGTCGCAATTATTATCAACTAAATAAATAATATAATTATCCTTATCTTCATTTTCTAAAATTTCATCCGAAAGCGCTCCGGATAATACCCCATTTTTATCATCGTATTCTTTAATATGACCAATCCAAACCGCCTTATCTTTATACATTTTATCAAAATTAGACATAGTCATATCTTTATCTATATAATAGAGCATCACTCTGGTTTTACCTTGTCATACCCCTGGTAAAGAACTAAACATTACCTCATAAACCTTACTAGGTATTTCTTTGGGAAAATCTTTTAAGAGATTATCATTTACCTTATCTTTATAATACTTAATATCCGTAATCGGCACCATAGACTCTTCTAATGCACATATAAATATAGCCGCTATATAATACTCAACCAATAAAAAGACCAAAATAACCTTTATTATTATTAAAATAATTTTAGATAGTTTAAAATCACCTTTAAAATAAACTCTTAAAAAAATCGTTAAAAATATGATAAACGGTAAATAACCTATAAATAAAATTTTTATTTTTAAATTAATTGGGTCCACCTTACTAAAGTAAAAAAAGAAACAACCAATAAAAAACGTAATAACCATCATTAAAAATGGATAAAACAATTTTTTATTTTTAGTTGCTTCCTTTTTCATGAAAATCACCAATCTTTCTTCTTACTAGCCTAATTATATCATTAAATTTCGCCAAATCTTCAATAAATCATAATAACAAAGAACTTATTTTTTACTATTTACATTATTCGGTTCTAAGAGCAATAACAGGATCTTTTTTACTAGCCATCTTAGCCGGAATTAAACCACCAAGCATTGTAATTGCAACACTTATCGTAATCATTACAACTACATGAGTAATGCTTAACATCGCCACATTACTTAATTGGGTGGCGTTTTTAATTACAATATTAATTGGAAAAGTTAAAAGATAAGCAAGCCCTACTCCCATAACCCCAGATACAAAACCTATTATACACGTTTCCGCATTAAATACCCTAGAAATATCTTTCTTACGAGCCCCCAAACTTCGTAAAATGCCTATTTCTTTAGTCCTTTCTAAAACACTAATATAAGTAATTATGCTAATCATAATTGAAGAAACTATTAAAGATACCGAAGAAAATCCTACCAACACTAAAGTAATACCGTTCATAATCCCCCCAGAAAGCTCAGTTACCGTACTAGCATAATCTGTATAAACAATCTTATCGGCATCAGCCTTAGTCTCATTATACTTATCTAAGTAAGCAATAATTTCGTCTTTACATTCAAAATTTTTAGGATAAATAGCAATACTTTGGGGCTCACTACTTCCCCCTAAATAAGCAATAGCAGCCTTTTTTTCTTCTTCATCGGTAAATTTTTCACCACTAAAGACATCATAATTGCTATTTTTTTGAACATTTACAATATGCGAATCAAGATTTTTTTCAATATTTAACTTTTCAACTTGCGAATCTATTAAAACACTAGATGAACTGTAAATAGGAGCGTTAGCATCTTTTTTAGGTCTGATAATTCCGACAATCTTTAACTTTATATTTGAATCATTATCCCACAACGTTTCAAGATTACTCTTAGGAATAAAAATATTACCATTTTCTTCATAGAAATTATCATTATTAACCATTTGTAATTCTTTACCAATTATGCTACTAAAATTATTAGTATTTTCTAACCCTAGAGCCTTATATAAAGAAGAATATAAGCGATTATAAGTATCTACAATTAATAAGCAATCATTAATATCTTTAGGATAATCACCGCTTAAAAGATCATAATTATCTTTTATAATCTCCGAACCAGTATTACTAGTAAAACTAGTCGTAATATACCCATTATTTACTATATTAATATTTTCATTTTTACTAATTATATTCATATAAGCATTATAACCATAGCCAATACCATTTAAATAATCACTATTGATATTCTCAATATAATTTATATAATCCGCCGTTATATTATTCTTATGAGAATTAACCGAGTCAGAATATTCATATTTTTTTATTGTATCAGTATCCGGAAATTCTTCCTCACTTTCCTTAGTCATTGCGACAAATTCATCTTTTAAATCCGTGGCATCCGGCATAATATATATCGGCATATTAGACAAAGTATCTTTTTCAAAATTATCTATTTGTTTTTGAAACCCATTAGAAAGGGCTAAAACTAAAGAGATACCAATAATACCAATAGATGCTGCAAAACTAGTAAGTAGGGTTCTTCCTTTCTTCGTTTTAATATTATTTAAAGATAAGCCTAAAGCCGTAAAAAAACTCATCTTGGTTCTTTTTAAATTATAATCTTTATTTTCGGTTTGAGCCTCATAGGGATTAGAATCACTTATAATCTTACCATCGCTAAGTTTTATAATACGACTAGCATAAATATCGGCTAAAGTATCATTATGTGTCACCATAATAACTAATTTATCTTTAGCAATCTCTTTAATTAAATCCATAATTTGGGTACTAGTCTTAGAATCTAGAGCCCCCGTGGGTTCATCGGCTAAAATTATATCCGGATTATTAACTAAGGCTCTAGCAATAGCAACTCTTTGCATCTGGCCCCCACTTAATTGGTTAGGTTTCTTATGAATATGTTCTTTTAACCCCACTTTTTCTAAAGCCGCGACGGCCTTTTTTCTAGCCTCACTTCTATTTATATTTCCTAAAGTAAGCCCCATCTCCACATTACTTAAAATAGAAATATGACTAATCAAATTATAACTTTGAAAAATAAAACCGATTGATTTATTACGATAGCTATCCCAATCTCTTTCTTTAAAACATTTTGTCGATTTACCATTAATAATTAAATCCCCACTATCATAACGGTCAAGACCTCCTAAAATATTTAAAAGAGTAGTCTTTCCCGAACCCGATGGTCCTAAGATAGCCACAAATTCATTGGGTCGAAAATTTAAATTAATATCCTTTAAAACTAATTGTTTATTTTCCTTCGTCCCATAACTTTTATATATCTTTTTTATACTTAACATAAATCCTCCTTAATCATTATACAATAAAGTTAAAAATATTTGTCCCTCTAATTATATATATTACCGCCTCACCTCAAATTTCCTTCAAAAGTTTGCATTTTTCTTTCAAAAACTTTATTTTTTTGGTGATTTTATCTACACTTCCACTTTTAACAAACAAACATATTAATTTCAAGTCAAAAAAAAGAGACCGAAGTCTCCAGTTATAATCTTAAACTATACAGTATAGAATTTTTTCTTTCTACTTACAACAGCAATAGCAACTAAAGCAACTCCAGCAACAGAAGCAACTACGGCATAATTCATAAATGCTCCTGTTTTAGGATTACAATTATCACCAGTACATTTTTGTTCTGTAATTATAACATTTGGACAAGCCTTACCAGTATCACCAGCAACTAAAGTAGCCTTAACCACATCAGTAGAAAATTCAGCCCCATCAACACATAACTCGCCACATTCACCTTGTGATAAATTTTTAGCCTCTTCTTCTAATTTTAATCTAAATGACATAATAGCGGTCTTTTTACCTTCAGTTAATTTACCCTTATGTGTTAGTTTAACTAAGTGATTTGCTAAAGTTCTATCATTAATATTACCATCACTATCCAAAGAATAACCATTAGCCGTATTAGCAACAATATTATTAATTGTAATATACTTAGATTGACTCATTGTTACAACGACAGCTTTTTGAGTATCAACAGCAGCAAGAGCATTATTAGCCGTAACATAAACCGTACAATTAGTTGAAGCGCCAACCGCTATCTTATAATTATCACAATCAACAGTAACTTTACCACCAGCAACTTCTGTTTTTTGAGTAGTGGTAGTACTTCCAGAAGTTCCCGCATTTGGCGTACTTGTTCCATTTCCTGCTGTTCCACTACCTGATGTTCCCGTACTTGGTTCATCTGCATAAACTGTACCCATACCAACAATCCCCATTAATCCGACTAAAAAAATCGCAATTAAATTATTAATTTTTTTCATAAAATTACCTCTCACATTTATCTTTCCCTTATTTTTCATTTTTATGATATCAAATTTAAGAGAAAAAGTAAATTACTTTAAGAAAAATATTTCTAAATAATTGTAAACTATGTTATCATTATATTATAATTTAGAAATTACGAGGTTACCATGCAAAAGATAGAAATTGAATTTAGAAACCAAACTTTAAAAATATATTTAATAGTTAAAGAAAAAAACTTGGATAATACTCTTTTAAACACGAACATTATCAGTAATGAAAAATTACTATTCTCTCTTGATTATATCGCTAAAAATCAAAAATTAGTTAGTAGTTTCTTAAAAGAAATTTGTTTAGAAAAAAATACTAACTTAATAATAGCAAACGATATGCAAGTCATTAGTACCGTAGCCCCTTGTTTTAAAAACACCCCTATTAATAAAGTTTTAATGAATACTAATGAAAACTTTACTTATGAGGCTTATGAGGCTATTAGTAAAATAAATTCTTTAAAAGAAGTTGAATGTTTATCTATCCCCACTTACTTAATTGAACTTTTTGATAAACAAAACATTAAAGTTATATCCAAACAAGAAGTCTTATTTTCTTCTCAATTTATGGCTAACAATGATTTAAATAATTATTCTGCTATTTTCTATGCTAAAATTATTAAATTAATGTGTCCTATTGTTACTAATGACTATAACGATTTAAAAACTTTTTTTAAGATTAATAAGTATTTAAAAACTATTGAATTATATCGTTTTTTAACGACCGACCTTCTTGCGTTAATTGATTTACTTAATGATTTGAGAATCAAAAATATAACTATTGCTATTCATGATAATATAACTGATAAAGATATTATTGAACGTATTAAAGTTATTAAAAAAGAAAATAAAAAACATCATATTAATATCGTTCTGGCTTATTCTAAAGAATATATTGAATCTAACTATATTAAACAGTTAATCGCTACTACGATTAAATCTTGTTGTCTTATTATTATCCTTTTAAGTTTTATGGCCTTTGCTTTTGTTTTTTATAATAATAAAAAATCTTTAGAAAACGTTAATGCTATTAAAGATAATATTACTGAGTATTTAGATAATAAAATTAAAGAAACCGAAAATAATAACCAAGATACTCCTAATCCTGATAATAATAATTCCAGTGAAATTACTGATAATCCTGATAATAATACTCCCGATACGCCAAATACTCCTGATATTCCCGATAATAACAAGACTCCAGAACCGATTGTTGAAGAAAAAAATCCGGTTATTATGGCTTTAAAAGATTTAAATAGTGATACTGTAGGTTGGTTAAACGTTCCCGAAACAACTATCGACTACCCCATTGTTCAAACTACCGATAATGATTATTACTTAAAACATAACTTTAACAAAACCCGTGATTACAGTGGTTGGGTTTTCATGAATTATGCCAATTCTAGTACCGTTATGGATCAAAACACGATTATTTTTGCTCATAACCGTTATTACAGTAAAACCATGTTTGGCACTCTAAGTAGTGTAGGTAAAAAAGCCTGGTATCAAAATGTTAAAAACAACTTAATTACTTATAATGATGTTAATACCGAAATGAAATGGGAAGTCTTTGCGGCCTACACC
>CAKOSD010000061.1 GCA_934101745.1 uncultured Bacilli bacterium
GTGCAAATAAAAAAAGACTTACTCAATTAAAAGTAGGTCTTTAATAATCTATACTTACTAGAGTTATTCTAGCATAACCATTGCCTCTTTTAGCACAGTTAGTTGTTGGTGTTTCTTCGTTACAAGTGGTTGATATGGTTTTAGTGCTTTCTTCGCTGGATTCTTCACAGTTATAACAATACATAACTTTATTGGTTAAAAGAGGATTGCCTATGTAGCCGGAACCACCTGAACCAGAGGCATCATCATAATCATGTTCATCTCCGGTATAAGTAAGACCACCATAGAATCCGCCACCGCCACCACCTCGACCTTCAGCACCAACACTATTATATATCTTTTGATTTATAGCGTCTTGACCTATTCCAAATTCATATCCTGTTGTTTGAGTTGCTCCTTCAACAAAATACTCACGATTTCGTGAAGATGACGATGTTCCTGAAATTCCACCGCCATGACCAACGCTAGAGTGAACGCCATTACCTCCACCGCCTCTAGATACTAAAATAACATTTGTGATATTATCTTTATACTCTTTAAGCAATCCATTATTAATTAGAATGTTTTGAATTGATGTAGCGCCACCACCGCCAGTTCCAGAAGAAAAATATTTACCTTCACTTTCTAATAATCCAAGTCCACCATTACCCCCACCGTTATAACCACCATAACCAATATATTGAGTTGCTGTCTGGTATGAGTTACCAGCTGTGCCTTGACTACCAACAGTTATGTAAAGTTTATTTTCTTTTTCTAACGATATATTTCCAGATGAGTAGCCTCCATATCCACCACTTAAAATTGTTTCTAAAATTTGAAATGTTCCACCTTGGGCGCCCCATGTTTCTAACCTATAAGTTCCTGAGACAGGAACAGTGAATGTTTGTTCAGCACCTGTATAGTCAAAATCAAATACAGTTTGACCACTGTAATTAACAAAATATAAATTACATTTAGTCTTTTTATTTAAGTTATCAACAAATAAGCCCCAGTTATCCACATCCCAATAGTAATTAATATTATCGTTGTCACAAATTGCTTTAGAAAACATAACTTCTCCTTTTTTAGGAATACTTTCTTGTAATTCATTATCTACATAAATTCCAATAATATTGTTATTTTCTCCATAATAATTTTTTATTTTAAGATTAACAATAAACATTATAGATATTATTAATAATAATCCTAAAAAAGCATTCTTTTTCATACATATACCTCCAAAGTACCGAAAATACGGCTTCGTAGAGTTTAATACTCTATGAAAAATGGCTTTTGAAGTCAGTATTTACCTAGTATTAAAAATTTTTGACCATGAATTTTGACCACAGTTATAATAAATAGTTTGACTTAAAATATCTTTATAATACCTTATAAACACAGGAGGAAGATAAAATGTTTTTGACTATAAATCTGACTAGAATAAACAAGAAAATATCCTTTTAAATGCCTAAAATATGTGGTATATTTAATATATAAATTAAAAATAGGTACCTAAAATACGCTTTCATAGAGTATTAAACTCTATGAAAAATATTAAATTTAAAACTTAAAAAACCACTCATTTGTAAGTGGGTATTTGAAAATTACGAGTTGTATTGCCAATGGGCATAAAAAGTTGTATCTTCTGTTGCTTGCGTTTCAGTAGATACTTTTTCGCCCTCGATAGAATCAGTATACCAGCCTAAAAAAGTATAATTATCTCTAGTTGGAGTAGGCAGTGTGTTACTTAAAGTATCATATTCTTTTAAATTAGTACTTGAAAAATTATCATATTCTCCTTCTTGAAGTTCAATGTCTGTCAATTCTAATATTCTCTTTTCATTTCCATTTAACCAACCATATACAACAAAAGCTTTATAATCACTAGATATTGCGGTGAATGTTCTAGTATATTTTTGCCATTGTGTTGTTATGCTTTGAGCCTCATATAAGTATGGGTCTAATTCTGATGAAATATAAGCATTGAAATTACTATTTCCTTTTGCAATAAAACGCAAGGAATACTTAGCACCTGGTATTAATTCCTTTTTTCCTTTATAAAATCCGCACGTACTTCCTACTATAGTCTCATCATAACCAGATGTGAACACATAATAACTTGAACCATTCTTTCTTGAGATTGAATAATTGGTATTAGGACTAAGATCACAGTTGACAGAAAAGCTTACTAGATTATAAAATTCATCTATTTTATTATCCTTTACATAATTATTATCATACGTAATAGTAATATCTTTTTTAGAACGAAAATAAATTTTACAATTACTTTTTTTAGAAACATTATTAATAAATAAGCCCCAGTTATTATTATCCCAAGATGCTAAAGCATCATTATCACAAATAACTTTATCAACAACATAATTAGAATTTTTATCTGGAAAAGAAGTGCTTTCTATATTATCAAGATATATACCTATTAAAGAATTTTTCTTCTGATAATTTATTAACAACATACTACCAATAATTAAAATAAATATAACTATTAAACTTATAAAATATCTTTTTTTCATACTATAACTCCTAAAAGTACCTAATTTCGCTTTCATAGAGTATGCAACTCTATGAAAAATAGCCTTTAAACCCAGTATTCACCTAGAAATAACTAAAATTTGACTATGAATTTTGACTATAATTAAATAAAATTAATTGACTATAAATTTATTTATAAAGCCTTATAAATACTGGGATTAGAACTAGATTTGATTGACCATGATTTTGACCATAATAGATTCATTTTAACCTTTAAAATTCCTAAAAAATATGGTATATTCAATATATAAATTAAGAATAAAGTACTAATATATTGTTTTCATAGAGTTGCATATTCTACGAAAAAGTCTTTATTTAGTCTTAAAATTTACTAAGTATAAAATTAAAGAGAAAATATCCTTAAAAAGTATGCATAAAAATTTCCTGGGAGCCTAAAAACTTCGCTAAAAATATTGAAAATACCAGGAATTATGCTATAATAAAATTACAGATTTGAGTGGGCAGTAAAATTCCCACTTTTAATTTTATAAAAAAACAGTGGGGTATTACTAACGAATAAAAAATATTCATTAGTAATAAAACTTAAAAGAGGTAATATGGAAAAAGAGTTAGAAAAATTAAGAAAAAGCGTCGAAGAAGCATTATCTTCTAAAGAGATAATTGTAACTGATGTTTGCTATCATAAAGAAAATAACTATAATTTTTTAACAATAGAACTTGATAAAGTAAATGGTATTGACTTAGATGAAATAGTTGAGGCAACTAATATAATTAATCCAATTGTTGATGAAATGGATTTCATTGATGAGTCATACATTCTTGATGTTATAAGTAAAGAAAGAGGCGTATAAATATGAGAAAAAAAGAAACGGAAAAAACAGTAGATAATGGTTTAGAATTTTTAAAAGCCCTAAACCTTGTAACTGAAGAAAAAGGAATATCAAAAGATTTAATTATCGAGGCAATGAAACAAGCCTTAATGACTGCCTATAAGAAAAATTATGATTCAAGAACTAATGTTCGCGTTGATTTTGATGAACTTACAGGTAAATTTAAAGTAATTAGTTATTATGTAGTGGTTGATGATTATATTGATTCAACTTATGAAACTGATGAAGAAGGTAACGAAGTAGAAATTCCGCCAGAGATTAATCCTGATGCCCAAATGTTACTAGAAGAAGCCAGAGAAATTGACCCAGAAATCCAAGTTGGCGATACAATTGAAAAGGAAGTAACACCTCATGATTTTGGTCGTGTTGCTGCTGGGGCTGCTAAACAAGTGGTTACTCAAAGAATTAGAGAAGCCGAAAAAGAATCTATTGTAAGTGAGTTTGGGGATAAACAAGATGAAATGCTAGTAGGTATGCTTGCTATGGAAGATCAAAGAAATTACTATGTTGACTTTGGCCGTGCCCGTGGAATTTTACCAAAGAGTGAAATGATACCAGGAGAAACTGTTAAAATGGGCTCTCAAATCAAAGTATATGTTACTAAAGTTGAGGCCGGTACCAAAGGACCACTTATTCTTCTATCAAGAAAACATTATGGGTTTGTAAAGAGATTATTTGAAAGTGAAATTCCTGAACTTGCTGATGGTACTGTAATTTTATACCAAGTAGCCAGAGAACCAGGTGTTCGCTCGAAAGTCGCTGTTTATTCAACTAATGATAAAATTGACCCAATAGGAGCCTGCATTGGAGCAAGAGGTAGCCGCATTGGTAATATCTTAAGAGAACTTAATGGCGAAAAAGTTGATTTAGTTAAATATAGTAATGACCCAGCCGAGTTTATTAAAAATGCGATGGCTCCTGCTAAAGATGTTATCGTATCTATTAAAGATGAAGAAAAGAAAGAAGCCCTTGCCATTGTAAACGAAGATAACTTAAAACTTGCCATTGGTCGTAAGGCCATCAATGTTAGACTTGCAAGCAAATTAACAAGATATAAAATCGAAGTTAAAACCATGGAAGATATCCAAAAAGAAGGAAATAAATAATGAAAAAAGTTCCTTTGAGAATGTGTGTTGTTACAAGAAATAGGGAAGAAAAGAAAAATCTTTTAAGAATTGTAAAAACACCTACCGGTGAGATAAACATTGATACAATTGGCAAACTAAACGGTAAAGGGGCATACATTACCAAATCTAAAGAAGTTTTAGAACAGGCTAAGAAAAATAAAGCCTTGGATAGAGCCTTAGATGTGGAAATACCGGAAAGTATTTATGAAGAAATAGAAAAATATATATAAGAAAGAGGTGGTACTTTATGATGACTGTTAAAGAATATGCAAATGACACCAATCATACAGTTGCTGAAATTTTAAAAAAGTGTGAAGAATTAGGAATTAAAGTAAAAAGTGGTGATTCTGAACTTTTAGAAGATGATATTATCATTTTAGACAATGCTATTAACCTAATATCGACTGCTGATGATACCTCACTAGAAGAAGAAGACGTAATTGATGAGGCCGTAGAAGACATTATGGAAACTGCCAACATCAAAAAATCTTACCAATCTGGTGATAAAAAACAAAAATTAAAAAAGAAAAGTGAAATAGCCTCTTCCAAAGCAGAGTTCTTAAATAAAAGAAAAGAAATGTATAAAAACAAATCTAAATTAAAGAAGAATGCTAAAGAAGATAATATCATTTTATACCATGAAAATATGACTGTTGGCGCTTTAGCGGAGGCCATTGGTTGTAGTGCTGCTAACCTAATTACTAAACTAATGACTAATGGTATTATGTCAAATTTAACAATGCCAATTAGTTTTGAAGATGCGGAGGTTGTATCTTTAGAATACAATAAAGTCTTAAAAAGAGATACTACTCAAGATATTACTAACTTTGAAGAATACGAAATAATAGATTCTAAAGAAGATTTAGTAAAAAGACCACCAGTTGTTACTATTATGGGCCATGTTGATCATGGAAAAACTACCTTATTAGATACAATTCGTCACTCTAAAGTTGTTTCTACAGAATCAGGGGGGATAACTCAAGCCATAGGTGCTTACCAAATCGTTCATAATGGGGAAGCCATTACATTTATTGATACTCCTGGTCACGCCGCTTTTACCGCTATGCGTGCTCGTGGTACTAGTGTAACGGATATCGTTATTATCATTGTGGCTGCCGATGATGGCGTTATGCCACAAACTAAAGAAGCAATTGACCATGCCAAAGCAGCAAAGGTACCTATTATTGTTGCTGTTAATAAAATGGATAAACCTGATGCTAATCCAAATAAAGTTATGGAAGAAATGGCTGCTTTAAATATTACTCCTGAAGAATGGGGCGGTGAATATCCATTTGTAAAAATTTCCGCTCAAACTGGTCAAAATATTGATGAGTTGTTAGAAACAATCCTAGCCACTGCAGAAATGTTAGAATTAAAAGCCAATCCAAATAGATATGCAGTAGGTTCCGTAATTGAATCTAAACTAGATAAACACGTTGGTGGGGTTGCTTCTATTCTAATTCAAAATGGTACTTTAAGAATTGGCGATCCAATTGTTATTGGTACTAACTATGGTAAAGTAAGAACCATGAAAAATGACTTAGGGCAAGATGTTGTCAGTGCCGGTCCTTCTACACCTGTTGAAATTACTGGTCTTCAAGGAAATCCAGAGGCTGGTGATAAATTCATGAGCTTTGAGTCTGAAACCCAAGCCAAAGAAGTGGCTGAAAAACGTAAATTAATTGCTCGTGACCAAAAATTCAAAAAAGAAAATATATCTTTGGACTCCTTATTCCAAGCAATTGATGAAGGCACTAAAGAAATCAACGTTATTCTAAAAACTGATGTTAAAGGTAGCGAAGAAGCCTTAAAGAACTCTTTGCAAAAAATCGAAGTTAAGGGTATTAAGATAAATATTATTCGTAGTGATATTGGGACAATTACCGAAAGTGATGTTGTCCTTGCTAATGCTTCTAATGCTATCATTATTGGCTTTAATGTCGCGCCATCTCCTCAAACTAAAGATATGGCTAAAGAATATAGTGTTGATATTCGCTTATATAATATTATTTATAAAGCCATCGAAGATATGGAAGCCGCTATGCAAGGTATGCTTGACCCAGAATTTGAAGAAAAAATCTTTGGTCGTGCGGAAGTTCGTAAAATATTTACCTTCTCTAAAGTTGGCAAAATCGCTGGTTCTTATGTAACCGATGGCTTAATTAAGAGCAACTCTAAAATCAGAGTTATTCGTGATGGTATCGTTATTCACGATGGTAACATTGCTGGCTTACAAAGAGGCAAAGACTCTGTTAAAGAAGTTAAAAAAGGTTTTGAATGTGGTATTACCTTAGAATCTTATAGTGACTTAAAAGAAGGAGATATCTTAGAAAGTTACGATATGGTTGAGGTAAAAAGATGAACCAAGTAAAACAAAAAAGAATATCT
>CAKOSD010000062.1 GCA_934101745.1 uncultured Bacilli bacterium
TGGTGTCCCCTTAGGGATTCGAACCCTAGACCCACTGATTAAGAGTCAGTTGCTCTACCAACTGAGCTAAGGAGACATACTCGTTCGTACAAGAAAAATTCTAACACAAACCATAAATTAATGCAAGTACTTATCTTGCGTTTTTTTGGTATTTAATATATAATTTTCTTACGAAAGAAGTGATTTTTATGTTAGATGTATTATTAGATGGGTTAATAGATACTATAAAAGTATTTCCTTTTTTACTTATTTCTTTTATTATAATCGAAATTTTAGAACACAAAATTAACTCTAATCAAAAATTAGAAAAAGCCGGTCATCTGGGTCCTTTATTTGGCAGTTTACTCGGTATTATTCCCCAATGTGGTATTGCTAGTATTGCTACTAATCTTTATGTAACAGGTATCATTACCATGGGAACTTTAATTAGTGTTTTTTTAAGTACTAGTGATGAAATGATACCTATTTTGTTAAGTGAGAATGTTAGTATAAAATTAATTTTAATTATTATAGGAATAAAATTTATTGTTGGTTTAATAAGTGGTTTTATAATAGATTGGCTTAGACCTAAAAAGATAAAAACTCATTATGAAGTCTGTGAAGAAGAACATTGTCATTGTGAAGAACATCTTTTAATATCAGCCTTTAAACATACTTTAAATATTACTTTATTTATATTAATTATTAATATAGTTTTAAATTTCATCTTTGAATTTAGTTTAAATAGTATTTTAAATAATATCTTTTTACAAAATAGTTTCTTAAGTCCTCTTGTTACTAGTCTTATTGGATTAATACCTAATTGTGCCTCTAGTATTGTTATAACTAAGTTATATTTAGCATCATCTATATCATTTGGTTCTATGATAAGTGGTCTTTTAACTAATTCAGGTATAGCTTTAGTAATTTTATTTAAAACTAATAAAGATAAGAAAGAAAACTTTATTATTATTGGTTTAACTTATCTTATTAGTATAGTAATAGGTATTATTCTTAATTTACTTCATATTGCTTTTTAATATTTAATTGTGCCTTTCTTAGGCTTTTTTTTCTTTTATTAAGAAGTCAAGAGTATTTAATATATATTAAATATGTGAGAAATTTTCTTTAACACTTAATTTCATGATATAATTGTAATATAAATTTTGGGGAGTAGATATTTCATGAATGGTTACGAGAGCGAAGCAAGATTAGAAAATCGTTTGATAGAACAGCTTATAAAACAGGGATATGAGCAAATTCAAATAGATGATGTAAAGTCATTAGAATTAAATTTTAGGAATCAGGTTAATAATCATAACAAAATAGAATTAAAAGGAAAGTCTTTAAGTGATAAAGAATTTGAAAGGCTACTATTAAAAATATCTGGTAAAGGTATTTTTCAATCTGCTAAGGAATTAAGACAAAAGCAAGATATTCAAAGAGATGACGACTCTATTGTATATATTGAATTATTTAATACTAGGGATTGGTGTAAAAATATATTTCAAGTAACTCATCAAACTACTGTTGAGGGAAAATATACTAATCGTTATGATGTAACAATTCTAATTAATGGTCTTCCTTTAGTACAAATTGAACTTAAACGAAGAGGAGTTGATATGAAGGAGGCCTTTAATCAAATTAAAAGATATAAAAGGCATTCTTATTTTGGATTATATAAATTTATTCAACTATTTGTTATTAGTAATGGTGTTGAAACTAAGTATTTTGCTAACGGTGATCAAGAATTAAACTATGGATTTACCTTCTACTGGACAGATATAGACAATGATAGGATAACCAATTTAGAACAATTTTGCTTATTTTTTCTAGAACGATGCCAAATTGGTAAAATGATAGCCAGATATATGATAATTAATGAGACAGAAAAAATGCTAATGGTAATGAGACCATATCAAGTTTATGCTGTTGAAAGCATCGTTTCGCGGGCACTTGATACAAATAATAATGGATATGTTTGGCATACAACTGGTTCAGGAAAAACAATAACGTCTTTTAAGACTAGTCAAATTCTTGCTAAAGAACCATCAATTAATCAAGTTTTTTTCTTGGTTGATAGAAAAGATTTAGATAAACAAACTTTAGATGAATTTAATAAATTTGAACCGGGTTGTGTTGACATGACAAATCAAACAGATAAACTTATAGAGCAAATCAAGGATAGTTCGAAACCACTAATTATAACCACAATTCAAAAAATGGCTAATGCTTGTACTAACTCTAAATATGCCCATATTATGGAAAAATATAAAGATTTAAAAACTGTATTTATAATAGATGAATGTCATAGATCTCAATTTGGTGATATGCATAAACAGATTTCTAAGACATTTAGTAAAGCACAGTACTTTGGCTTCACCGGAACTCCTAGATTTAAAGAGAACCCATCCCAAGATGGTAGGAGTACTGCTGATATTTTTGAAAAATGCTTACATACATATTTAATAAAAGATGCTATTAAAGATGGCAATGTATTAGGTTTTAATGTTGATTATATAAAATTTATGGAAATAAATACCGGAGCCTTAGAAGAGGATATCATGGTAGAAGGAATAGATACTGATGAAGTGTTTTTATCAGATGAAAGAGTAGCTATGATTGCTCAAGATATAATAGAACACCACAATATAAAAACGAGTTATAAAAAATATAATGCCTTATTTACAGTATCCTCAATCCCATTATTAATAAAATATTATGATGCCTTTAAAAATATAAATCACAATCTAAAAATAGGAGCAATATTTACTTATGGAGCAAATGAAGATTTAGATAAAAATCCTGTCCATTCAAGGGAATCTTTAGATAGAATAATCACTGATTATAATAAAATGTTTAATACTAATTTTAGTTCTAATACCTTTGATTCTTATTTTAGAGATATTTGTAAAAAAATCAAGAATACTGAAATTGATATAGTTATAGTTGTTAATATGTTATTAACCGGATTTGATGCAAAAAGATTAAATACTTTATATATCGATAAATCTCTTAAATATCATGATTTAATTCAAGCGTTTTCAAGGACGAATAGAGTTGAAACTGATACAAAACCTTTTGGTAATATAATTTGCTATAGAACTACTAAAGCGAGGGTAGATGAGGCTGTTAAACTGTTCTCACAAACTGATAGCATTGACACTGTAATAATGGCACCATATGCCACTTATTTAGATAAATTTAATAAAGCAGTTGATAAATTATTAGAAATTACACCTGCAGTAGAGAGTATTGATAAACTAGAAAGAGAAGAAGACATAAAAGAATTTATTTTAGCATTTAGAGAGGCTGCTAAAATACTTGTTAGTTTAAAGACATTTAATCAATTTGATTTAGATAGTGATGATACTCTTATTGATACGCAAACATTTGAAGATTATAAAAGTAAATATTATGAGATATATAGAAAAATTTCTAATGATAAAGAAAAAAGCTCAATTTTAAACGATGTTTCATTTTCTTTAGAACTAATTCAAACTGATAGAATTAATGTTTCATATATACTTAATTTAATTAGAAATATTGATTTAACAGATGAAGACCAAAAGCAAAGAGATATTGCAAATATTGAAAATAAATTAACAAATATTACAGATGATGAATTATTCTTGAAATCAGATTTAATCAGGAGTTTTCTAAAATCTATCTTACCAGCACTAAAAGAAGAAGATTCAATAGATGATGCTTTCAATAAACACATGAATAGAGAAAGAGAAAAAGAAATTGCAAACTTTGCTTTAAATAATAAAATTAACCTAGATAAATTAAATGAAATAATTAATGAATATGAATATAGTAGCATTTTTCCGGATAAAGAAATAAACGAGGCTATTGATATAGATGATTATTGGGAAAGAAGAACAGTAAAAAATAAAGTAAAGGAATTTATTAGAAATATATTTAAGAAATTTTTATAGGAGGATATTATGTCAAGAGAAGAAAAACAACAATCACAACAAACTGAACTTCAAAAACAACTTTGGAGTATTGCAAATTCCCTAAGGGGGAATATGGATGCTAATGATTTTAAAAACTATATTTTAGGATTGATATTTTATAGGTATTTATCAGAAAATTTAGTTAATTATGTTGAAAATGTAATGCTAAGAAATAAAATGAAATATGCTGACATGTTTAAGGATAAAGAACAAGCACAGGAATTTAAATCAGATTTAATCGAGGAAGAAAATATAGGCTATTACATTGAACCAGATTATTTATGGAGTACATTGATTGATAAAATCAAAACGGGTAAATTTGATATTTCAATGCTTGCAAAAGCGGTTAGCGTTATTTCTGAATCCACTCTAGGAAATGAATCTGAAGACGATTTTGAAAATCTATTTGAAGATATGGATTTAAGCAACTCTAAATTAGGTAGAGGCGAAGCCGAAAAAACTAAGCTAATTTCAACAATTATGTTAAAAATAGATGATATAGATTTTCATCACGAAGACGCCGAAATTGATGTTTTAGGAGATGCTTATGAATATTTAATTTCTAACTTTGCTGCATCAGCAGGAAAGAAAGCTGGAGAATTTTATACGCCCCAACAAGTATCAAGAATTCTTGCTAAATTAGTTACATTAAATAAATCAAAGCTTCAAAATGTTTATGATCCTACCTGTGGATCGGGTTCATTACTTTTAAGGGTTGGTAAAGAATGTAAAGTAAGTTCATATTATGGGCAAGAATTTAATTCTACAACTTACAACTTGGCTCGAATGAATATGCTATTACACGGAGTTTCATTTAAGCATTTTGATATTAAAAATGATGATACTTTGGAAAGACCTAGACATTTAGATATGAAATTTGATGCAATAGTTGCTAATCCTCCATATTCAGCAAATTGGAGTGCTGATCCTAAGTTTATGGAAGATGAAAGGTTTAGTGCTTACGGTAAATTAGCACCAAAATCAAAGGCAGACTTTGCCTTTATTCAACACATGATATACCAATTATCTGATAATGGAACTATGGCAGTGGTTCTTCCTCACGGAGTTCTATTTAGAGGAGCGGCAGAAGGGGTAATTAGAAAATATTTAATTGAAGAAAAAAATTATTTAGATGCCGTAATTGGTTTGCCAGCTAATATATTTTATGGAACAAGTATTCCTACCTGTATATTAGTGTTTAAAAAATGTAGAGAAAATGAAGATAATATTTTATTCATCGATGCCTCAAAAGATTTTGAAGCCGGAAAAAACCAAAACAGATTAAGAGATGAAGATGTTGATAAAATTATTGAAACCTATAAAAATAGAGTTGAAATAGCAAAATACTGTCATGTTGCTCCAATGTCTGAAATAAGAGAAAATGATTATAATTTAAATATTCCTAGATATGTAGATACTTTTGAAGAGGAAGAAGAGATAGACATTAAAGCCGTTCAACAAGAATTAAAACAGATTGATAAAGAAATAGCAGAAGTAGATAAAGAACTTAATGTTTATTTAAAAGAATTAGGCTTAGATGAATTATAAAATAAAAAAGGATTTATACAAACATACTTTGCATAAGTCCTTTTTTTAGTTCTTGTAATTTTAATAATTTATTTTCATTATATTGAATTTTTAAATTAAATAATTTGATAATTTTTCCTACTTTATTTTGTATTTTGCCTTTGGGAATATCAACTTTAATTTCATAAAATAAATCCATATTAAGGTTTCGTCTTACTATGCTTGCTCCTTGTTCTGATGAAGTTTTATATTCATATAGTGCCTTAGGGGATTTAATCCAATAATCCAAAAAATCTATATCTATGTTATCATTTATGTCAAATATTTTATAGGATGGTGAAACTATACCAAAGTTATATTTAGTATTAATATTTATATTTCCCAGCCATAGGTTTTGTGGACTAAGAACTAGTTGATTCTTTTTTAAGATTTTATAACCTACATTGTTATCGCTAGCAGCCTGCTTATTAAAATAATCTTTTTGTAAGTAAACGCCTTTTGATGTAGATGATAGTATTTCATATTCATTATTTTTTGTTGTTTTATAATTTTGCTCTACTAATATATTTTTTAAGGAAATTTTCTCCATTTCAATATTTTTTACAATGTTGTTAATAAAACCTTTTTTAAATAACTTAAGGTCTTCAATTTTCTTTGATTGTAATTCTATTTTTTTATCTAGTAATGATAGAAAATATGCTACCTTAAGTTGTTCTTCTTCTGATGGTAATTTGAATTTGAAATTATTCATTTGTTCAAGATTTAAATTTGGTTGTGCTCCCACAGATATATTTAGTAAAATATATTTTTTCATTATATTTGAATCTAATACGTTTAATAAGAAATAAGGATTTAATTTTTTGGGGGTAGTCCTTAAAATGGCTAACGCTTGATTGGTATTCGATGGAAGGTTTTCTTTTTCTATAATTCCACATTTGCCAATAGTTGCACCAGCGATTGCAAACAAAACATCTTTTTCTTCTAAAACAGATCTTTTTAATGAAGTTATATGTGTGTTTTCATCAACATATAAACATTTATTATTATCTATTTTTTTATTTATTAATGATTCTATTTTTATGAATTTTATTCCAGATTCTGAAAATCTATTAGGAGTTGTTCCCTTTGTAATTAAATTACAACAATCACCTAATCTAATTAAATTCCACTCATCATTAAATTCTTTAAATCTTAATTTAGGAACATTCATTTAATCACCACTTTTCAAGTCCTTAAGTTTAATAA
>CAKOSD010000063.1 GCA_934101745.1 uncultured Bacilli bacterium
CATCTTTTGCCATATTAATTAGTAGGCGACCTATTCTTCGTAATTTTTCATCATGGCTATTGTTTGCAGGAAAGACTCACCCTTAGCAATAACTAAAACTTTCTTAGTTTTACCAGTTCCGTTAGGAAGTACGAATGAGCCTCTTAATTGTTGATCTGCTTTTTTAGTATCTAAATTTAGTTTAATGGCAACTTCTACAGTACTATCGAATTTAGCAGTAGCAGTTTCTTTAACTAATTTAATTGCTTCTTCTTTAGTATATAATGTGTTTTTATCTACTTTTTTAGAAGCTTCCACATACTTTTTGCCTTTTTTCATACTTATTTCCTTTCTAATTGTGGTTTATTAGCGGAATTATTTTTTAAATTTTGTAATTACTTTTCTTCTTCTTCAGTTTCTTTTGATTTGTCGTTAATTACTTCAACTTCACCAATAGTTGCATTTTTATTTGCTTCTTCAGCAGCCTCTAATTCGGCCTCACGCTTTGCAGCCTCAGCCTCTTCAATAGCAGCCTCTTTACCTTGTTCTGCTAATTCTTTATCATTTAAGCCTTCAATAGCAACGCCCATGTTTCTAGCAGTACCTTCAACAATGTTCATTGCAGCCTCTAATGTATAGCAATTTAAATCAGGTAATTTTGTTTCAGCAATCTCTTTTAACTGGTCAACAGTTAAAGTTGCAACTACTTCGTTTGCTCCCTTAGTGCTACCTTTTTGAATTTTAGCAGCCTTCTTAATTAAGAATGGAGCTGGTGGAGTTTTTAACACAAAATCGAATGATCTATCATCATAGATTGTGATAACGCATGGAAGAACATCTCCCATTTTATCTCTAGATGCATCATTGAATTTTGAGCAAAAATCTTGTAAGTTAATTCCTGCTGGTCCTAACACAGTACCTACTGGAGGAGCTGGTGTTGCTTTGCCGGCTGGAATTTGTAATTTAATTCTCTTTACGATTTCTTTAGCCACGAAAAACACCTCCTATAAAATATTTTGTCGCGTAAGTGGTGTGGGCATTCCGCTCTCCCTTCCACTTAGTGGTTACATAAGCAAGTTGTAATAGTTAAAATGTAATAAATATATGTAATCGATAATGATACTACCATAGGAATAATAAAAAATCAAGTCAAAAATAACAATACTTGCTAATTTTTAGTATGGTAAAAAGATTTGAAATTTTATAAAATTTTAGATTATTAACTAAATAAAAACTATAGTTTGACTTTCTATGGTTTTTCCAGAAAATTTTACTATAGTTTATTTTTAACTTTATTTATTATATTTGGCTAACTTGATTTAATTCAACTTCTACTGGAGTTTCTTGTCCAAATAAGTCGATTAGAACATTTAAACGACCATTTTCTAAGTCAAGAGTATCAACACTACCAGACATTCCTTTAAATGGACCATCAACTATATTAACTTTAGCCCCAACGGCTAAGTCTTTAGGAGTTTCTACCCTACTCATTCCCATATCTGCTAAAATACGATCAATTTCTTGAGGTAATAGCGGCGTTGGTTTAGCACCCTTACCGCTAGAGCCAATGAAGCCAGTAACTCCTGGCGTATTTCTAACGATATACCAAGACTCATCAGACATTTTCATTTCAACTAGAATATAACCAGGAAACATCTTTTTTTGTTTTTCTTTTTTAACACCATTTTTAACTTCAACTTCCGTAGTTTCCGGAATTACAATTCTAAAGATATTATCTTGTAATCCCATTGATTCTATTTTAGATTCTAATTTTTCCTTAACTTTATATTCGTGTCCACTATAGGTGTTAACAACATACCATTCCTTTTCCATTAGACTAATGCCCCCTTAATTAATGATAATATTAAATTTAAGATTGAGAAAAAACCAGCAAGAATTAAACAAAAGATGATTGTTGCAAAGGTATACTTAAGTATATCTTTAAATTTAGGCCAACTTACTTTCTTTAACTCAGATTTTACCCCACTTAAATATGATTCTTTATTACTTTTTTTCTTTGTATCTTTTTTTGCCATTTATAGCACCTCTTATTTTTATAAAATAAAAACGCATATTGCTTGCGTATCACAATTAAAATATACTATAAGTCCTAAGAAAATGCAAGTGGTTTTGGTAATATTTTTTGGTTTTTTAGAGGGTTCTTAATATTAGAAAAAAACAACGACTAATTGCCAAAAATAAATAGTCGTTGCACCCATTAAAAATAATTTAAATCTTTATATTTTATTCATTATCATTTTGAAGAACATCAATAACATCTTTAATTTTTCTTCTAATACGTTGGGCAGTATTATCAATTTTTTTAGGAGATTCCTGTAAAATTGCTGCTATTTGTTTATAATCGTATTCTAATATCATTAAGTCAAACACTTTAGTCTCAAATGGCGATAATTTTGCCTCACAAGAATTTATAATAGCTTCTAAGTTTTCTCTAGTGGCAATATTTATTAAAGGATTATTTTTATTGTCATCACTAATAATATCTATTAAGGTCGTATCATAATTTTCATAATCATAATCTATTGATAAGATATCTTTATTAAACTTTGATTTAACATTAGTTGAGGCTCGTAAAAGATTAGATAAGCGTCTTTTTACACACAAAGTTATAAATGTTGGTAACTGGGTTTCTTTATTGTCATTATATTTATCTAAAGCATCGGCAAATCCTAACATAGCCTCTTGATAAATGTCTTTGTATTCGGTACCAGATTTAGCAATGATTTTGGCATATCTTTTCATTGCTTGTTCGATAATGTAATAATATTTTTTAAATAATATATCCTTAGCATCTTCACTTTCTTCATTAACCATAAAAAGTAATTCTGCATCATTGGTATCTTTGTAAATTTTTCCCATTAACGAAACGCTATGTCATATATAAGGATGGCAGCCGCAACAGAGGCATTAAGACTATTGACATGTCCTTTCATAGGTAGGGATATGATTTCATCACAGTTTTCTCGAACTAAGCGAGATAAGCCAAAGCCTTCACTGCCAACTACTAAAACCACTTTATCACTGTAATCGCAAGTTTTACTAGATACGCCATCAGCCTCGGCTCCATAAACAAAGAAGCCGTTATCTTTAAAGTCATTGATAGTTTTTACTAAATTATTAACGCGGGCTATATTAACATATTCTAAAGCACCAGTAGAAGTTTTCATAACGGTCTCATTAACATCAACACTACGATCTTTGGGGATGATTATAGATTTAACGCCAGCGGCCTCACAAGTACGGATTATAGCCCCAAAATTATGGGGGTCTTCTAAATGGTCTAATACAACTACTAATTTTTCATTGTACATTGCTTTATAATCGGTATAGTTGAAATCATCAACAATAGCCATAATTCCTTGATGGTTACCTTTAACCATTCTATCCATAGTTTCTCGAGATACTGATTCAAATTGAATTTTGTTCTCGCGAACACTCTTCATTATTCTTTCATCCTTCATATTGCTGGTCATATAAAGTTTTTTAATTTTTTTTGGATTTGTTAATACTTCGTTTAAAACGTTTTTACCATATACTTTCATTTTTAATAACCTCCTTCATTATTGCTTCGATTCTTTTTAAATCATTTTGATAATACAAATAGCCAATTAAACATTCAAGTCCCGTGGCAATACGATAAGTAACAATATCAGTATGTTTGGCCTTACCACCATGGGCATTGCGGCCCCATTTTACAATTTCTTCTTCTTCTGGGTTCAAAAATCCTTGGGTACTTAAGGCTTCATAGATTTTGCGTTGACTTTTAGCGCTGACAAAGTTTAGGCTTCGTTGCTGAATTTCTTTTAATTTACACATATTTTCTTCGACTAAAAATTTACGCACATAAAATTCATAAATACAGTCGCCTATGTAGGCATATACTAAAGGGCTTTTCATATTTCATCACGCTTCAAATATTAACACACTTTATTTAAAAAGTAAAACAAAAAAGCACATTTTAAGAAGGAATTTTTTTAACTCTTTCTTCTTATTATATAGTGCTTTTATTCTTAATTTTCTTGCGTTCTATTTTTATGTTAGATACTTAATTAGTTTCGTTTAAAGAAATAGCCACATTAAGAGCCGCTAGAGTTCCTTCAGACATAGCTGTTATTATTTGATAATAGTCTTTTTTAATATTATCGCCAACCGCATATAAACCTGGTATTTCTGTTTCATATTTTTCATTTACTTTAATATAGCCTTCGTTATCAAAGATAGCAAAATCTTTAAGATAGGCGATATTGGGTTCATAACCAATATAAATGAATAAACCCGATACTTCTAAGTTTTCTTCCTTATTTTCTTTCTTAATAGTTAGGTTAGATAATTTTTCTTTCCCGTTTAAAGAAGTTACCGTGGTATTATAAATAATTTCGATATTCTTCTTTGCTTGTAGTTTTTCTAATAATGGTTGTTCTACTTTTAATTTATCTTTTCTGATTAGCATATAAATTTTATAGGCAAAGTTTGATAAATATAATGTTTCTTGGGCAGCGGAACGGCCAGAACCGGCAACGGCGATAGTTTGATTTTTAAAGAAGGCTCCATCACAGACCGCACAATAACTAATACCACGGCCCAGAAATTTTTCTTCATTAGGTAGACCTAATTTTTTGGCTCTACGACCACTAGCAATGATAACTTTCTTAGCCTCATAAGTGGCTTCTTTAGTTTCTACTTTAAAAACGGCTTGGTCTTTAGAAACATTTATTACTGATTCTAACTTATATTCAATATTTAAAGACATTAAATGTTCATAAAGTTTATAGGAAAGGTCAGCCCCAGTTATGTTAGGAAAACCGGGATAATTATCAATCTTATCAATATAGTTAATTATGCCCCCTGGCATCCCTTTTTCTAGACAAAGTACTTTTAGATTACTTCTTTTGGCATAGATAGCAGCGCTTATTCCGGCCGCTCCCAGACCTACTATTATTAAATCAAACATTTTGTAACCTCCTTAAATAGTTTTTTAATTTAGAAATGAATATCTTTGGTTTCTTCATTATTATATAAATCTTCGTAACGGCTCTTACGACTAATTATCATGATAGCCAGAAGACCAATTATAAACATAATTATAGAAATAATTTGGGCTACTCTGAAACCGCCAAGCATTAAGGAATCGGTGCGCATTCCCTCGATAAAGAAGCGACCTATTCCATACCACATTAGATAAATAGCAGTTAAAGTCCCAATCTTAGTTTTTTTAGAACGGCGAACTATTAGCATAATGATAAAGCCTAAAAGGCACCAAAGGGATTCATAAAAGAAGGTCGGTTCATAATAAACGCCATTAATTTGCATCCCCTTTATTATAAAATCAGGAATATGCTTATTTTGAAGAGCAAGTAAGGTTGTTGCTGGACCGTGAGCCTCACCATTAAAGAAGTTGCCCCAACGACCAATGGCTTGAGCCAAAATTAAAGAAGGACAGACAAAATCTAAAACTCTAATTAAAGAAACATCATATTTCTTACAATATAAATACATAGTAATTAAACCAGCAATAATACCTCCATGAATAGCAAGGCCACCTTCCCAAACATAAAGAATTGATACGGGATTTGATGCATAACTACTCCAGTTGAATGCGACATAATAAAGTCTAGCCCCGATAATCCCAAATATTAACGCATAAAAAAACATATTAAAAAGAAAATCCGTATTAAAGCGAAAGCGCTTGGCTTCTTTTTCGGCAATTATATAACCCAAAACAACCCCTGTTAAAATTAAGACTGAATACCATCTAATTTCAAAATTTCCAATAGTAAATAAAACTGGATTCATATATTTCCTCTTTTCTTCCTCTTGATTATATCAAAAACATCTTAGTTTTACTAGATAAGTTTAATTTAAGGAATAGAAAAGTATTATCTAAAAGGCGTAGCCTAAATAAGCCGCGCCCTTGTAATCTTGGAATATTGACTATTATGGATTTTTCTTTAATTTTATTTTAAGCTTTATAACATTTTTGCAAAACAATTACTTGCTATGTTTCTTTTCTTAATTTATCGATTTCTTCAATTGATAAGCCGGTTAGTTCTGCAATTGTATCAATATTCATGTTTTTTTCTAAACACTTTTTAGCAATTTCTGACGCTCTTTCTTCAGAGCCTTCTGACTTTCCTTTTTCACGCGCTTCTGCTAACTCGGTATTACGAATTAATTCCTTATAGTTTTCTTCTTTATCAAAAAGTCTAATATAACCATCATCACTCGATAATTCTTTAGCACGGTTAACTAACTTTTCTGTATCTTTTTTACTCATAAGTTTATCCGACTCCTTATCCAACTCAAGGGAACTGGTAGTCATAAACATTCTACTAATTATGGCTACTTGTTCCTCTTGCTTATCGGCATAATTATAACTCACATCTTTCGCTTTTGCCATATTTACTTCGAATATTTTAGTACTATCATCATAGATAGTTCCATCTTTATAACGCATAGTAATCATCTCTAATAAATTACTTTTGACTTTAGCAAAATAATTAAAATTTATTAATATAGTGTCATATGTTTTTACATACTTATCTTCATCAATAGAAATACCGCCTCCTGCTACTTTATAGGCATAGAAGACATTACGCCAAGGCATTGTTTGCGAGGAATTCATTTCCACAATATACTTATCAATATTTTTTTCATCTTTAAAATAATCAGCAATTATATCACTTTTACTTCT
>CAKOSD010000064.1 GCA_934101745.1 uncultured Bacilli bacterium
CAACCATTCCTTTTATAGCCCGATATCGTAAAGAAGTAACTGGTAATTTAAATGAAGATGAAATAAGAACTATCGAAGAATCTTATCGTTATCAAGAAAATTTGCTAAAGAAAAAAGAAGATACCATTAGACTTATTGAAGAAAAAGGCTTACTTACAGATGAAATTAAAACCAATATTTTAAATGCTACTAAACTAGCCGAAATTGAAGATATTTATCGTCCTTTTAAAGAAAAGAAAAAGACCAAGGCTACGGAGGCTATTAAAGCCGGCTTAGAACCTCTTGCTAAAAAAATAATGGCTTTTCCAGAAAAAGGGAATATGGAAAGTTTGGCTAGTGGTTATAACATGGATACTGATAAAGCCATCGAAGGAGCCGGTTACATTATTGCCGAATGGATAAGTGATAATGCCTCCAGCCGTAAATATATTAGAAACTATATAACCAATACCGGCTTTATTGTATCAAGTAAAAAAAGTAAGGCCGAAGATGAAAAGAAAACTTATGAAATGTATTATGAATTTCGAGAAAAAATCAAGTATGCTAAACACTTTCATATTTTAGCCATGAACCGTGGCGAAGATGAAAAAATCTTAAACGTTAACCTGGACTATGATTTTGATGAAATTTTCTTAAATCAAGAACGAAAATTTATAAAAAACGAAAAGTCATTTGTTTGTGATACCGTAAAAGCCGCAATTAAAGATGCCTTAAAGCGATTAATCTTACCAAGTGTCGAAAGAGAAATTAGAAGCGAATTAACTGATGAGTCCTCTAGTAAGGCTATCTTAACATTCCAGGACAATTTAGAACATTTACTTTTAACGCCTCCCATTAAAAATTCTCATGTCTTAGGATTTGACCCCGCTTTTCGTACTGGTTGCAAATTAGCCGTCTTATCTCCTAGTGGCACTTTAGAAACCATTGCTGTTATTTATCCTCATGAACCGGTTAATGATAAAGTAGGAGCGGCTAAGAAATTACTGGAACTTATTGAAAAATATAAAATCGACATCATTGCTATTGGTAACGGTACGGCCTCTCGGGAATCCGAAAAATTTGTTAGCCAAACTATTAAGGGTACTAATTGTAAATATATTATCGTAAGCGAGGCGGGTGCTAGTATTTACTCGGCCTCCCCACTTGCTAAAGAAGAATTTCCTGATCTTACGGTTGAAAAAAGAAGCGCTATTTCCATTGGTCGTCGTCTTCAAGACCCTCTATCAGAATTAGTAAAAATAGACCCTAAATCTATTGGGGTTGGGGAGTATCAATATGATGTTAATCAAAAAGAGTTAGCCAGCGGTCTGGATTTTACCGTTTTAAAAGTAGTTAACGAAGTTGGTGTTAATGTTAATACCGCTAGTCCTTCTATATTAAAATATATTTCCGGTTTAACTAAACCTGCTATTACTAAATTAATGAGCGCTAAACCTTTTAAAACCCGTGAAGATATAGCCAAAGTAAAGGGTATAAGCGCTAAAGTTTATGAACAGGCGATTGGTTTTTTAAGAATAAAAGATGGTTTAAATCCATTAGATAATACCGGCATTCACCCAGAATCATATGATTTAACTAATAACATTTTGCAAGAACTAAATTTAAATATCAAAAATATTAATAGTGATGATTTTAAAGAAACTTTAAAGAAAGCCAACCCTAAAATTCTAGCCTCTAAATTAAGTGCTGATATTTATACTGTTACAGATATTCTAAAAGAACTTCAAAATCCTGGTTTAGATATTCGTGAAAACTTAGATGCCCCTATTTTAAAAAGTGATATTTTAACTATTGATGATTTAAAAATTGGGATGCAACTCGATGGCACAGTCCGTAATGTAACCTCTTTCGGCGCCTTTGTTGACATTGGTCTTCATGATGATGGGTTAGTTCATATTTCTAAAATGAGTAAAAACTTCGTTAGTGATCCTAAAGAAATTGTTAAAGTAGGACAAATCGTTAAAGTATATGTTTGTGATATCAATAAAGAAAAGCAAAAAGTAGGTTTATCTTTGCTACCTTTGGTTTAAAATAACTATAAAGAAAAGTCTAATTACATTCAGGAATAATTTTCTAAAAAAAGTAAATAACTAAAAATATTAAGTAAATATTAAAAGGAAACTCTAAAATAAAAAAGTAAATGCAAAGGATGGGATAAAATGTCTAAAAATAAGTCAAAATCTAAGAAAAACCATAGTAAAGTCTCAAATAATAAGATTAACCCTAAAAATAACCATTTAGAAACTAACTCTAAGTTAAATAATCAAGAAAAAGAATTTAATAATAAAAAACAGCAAGCAAAAGCAAACCTTAAAAAAAAGAAGTTATCTTTATTAATTCTTACTTTTCTTATCCTGGTTTATTTAGAAATATTTTATAAAATAACCATATTTGGTATTTCTAATATTTTAAAAGCTAATACTTTAATTCTTCTAATTCTTTTACTACCAATAAGTAGTATTATAACAAGCCTTGCTACTTTAACTAAGAGTCCTAAAAAAAATAAAATAATCTACTTAATTCTTATCTTTTTAGTAACCATATTTTTTAATGTCGCCTTAATCTTTAAAAAGGTATTTAATACTTACTTTTGTCTTTCTTTATTTGGACTAACTGACCAGGCTCTAGCCTTTAGTGCTACCGCTATCTTAGAAATATTAAAAAACGTATTCTATATAATTGGGCTTTTTCTTCCCTTTATAATTACCATTCTTATTAGTAAATACATATCATTTAATCGTATGGATAAGAAAACCGGGGCTTTAAACTTTTTAGCTTTATTCTTAAGTATCCCTCTTTTTGAAATTATAGCTTATCAATCAAAAGACCAAGAAAATTCGCTTTATCATCTATTTAATACTAATTATAATAATGCTTTAAATATTGAAAAAGTTGGGGTTATACCAGCTTTGTACTTAGATATAAAAGAATTACTTTTTAAATATGATAATAAAACGACGATAGAATCACCAAGTATTTTAGAACCGACTACTGATAATAATTCTAATGATAATCCCGAGGAAAATAAATATTCTTATAATAATTTAGATATTGATTTTGATAATTTAATAAATAATACTCAAAATAAAACTTTACTTAGTATGCATAAATACTTTAAGGAAGATGAAGGAACTTTAAAAAATGAATATACTGGTCTGTTTAAAGATAAAAATTTAATTGTTATCATGGCTGAAAGTCTTAACACTATTGGAATTAGAGAAGATATAACGCCTACCTTGTATAAACTTGCCACGACCGGTTTTAACTTTACTAACTTTTATACGCCTGTTAATTTAAGTACTATCGGTGGCGAATTTCAAAACTTAACGGGACTATTTGCCAATCTTAATGATTTAAATAAATATTTTCGCAAAGGAACTAATTATTTTCCTTTTGGTTTAGGTAATGTTTTTAAAAATAGTGGTTATGATGTAAAGGCTTACCATGCTAATGATGCTTATTTTCAAAATCGTAATACTTATTTAAAAACTATGGGGTTTGATTATTTTAAAGCCAAAAACACCGGTTTAGAAAAACTTATGGATTGTAATATTTGGCCAGCCAGCGATAATGAAATGATTAAAGCAACGTCTAATGAATGGATAAACTCTTCAAGATTTTTAACATATTATGTGTCAGTATCATCACATATGCCTTATAATAGAAATGGTAATGCCATGGTAAGTAAAAATTGGCAATTAGTTAAAGATTTAGACTTAAGTGATGAGGCTAAAGGCTACTTAGCCAGTGTAATCGAATTAGATAGAGCTGTTGCTAGTCTTATTACAACCTTAGAAGAAAATAATCGTTTAGATGATACAGTTATTGCTATAATTCCTGATCATTACCCTTATAGCATGGATATAAATTCTATTAATGAATTATCAACATATAAAAGAGATGAAACCATTGAAGTAAATCATAGTTCTCTAATTATTTGGAATAATAAAACTCCAAGTCTTACCGTAAATAAAACGGCTAGTCAGTTAGACTTTTTACCAACTCTTTATAATCTTTTTGGTATTTCTTATGATTCCCGTCTTTTCATGGGTAAAGATATTTTATCTTCCTATCCTGGACTTGTTTTCTTTCAAAATAAAAGTTGGGTAAGTGATTATGGAACCTATTATGCTAGTAATAATAAATTTGTTGCTAAAGAGGGTTTAGAAGTATCAGATGACTATGTTAATAATATCAATAAAGTTGTTAAAAATCGTCTAAACATGAGTAAACTTATTATTGAAAATGATTACTATGCTAAAATAAATTATAAAGAATAAGAAAATCTTGTAAAAATTTATTTAAGATTATATACAAATAAGAAAAATTAAAGTAAAATTAAAAAATAAAGATGAAAGAAAGGCATCAAATATTTGATGAAGTAATATTATGTGTGGAATAGCAGGTTTTGTGGATAAAACTATTAAAAATAAAGAAAAAGTTATAAAAGATATGGCCGAACGAATTAAATATCGTGGTCCTGATGGCGAAGGGTATTTTATAGATGATGACGTTGCTCTTGCCCACCGTAGATTAGCCATTATCGACTTATCTAGTGGGGGTCAACCTCAGTACAACGAAGATAAATCGTTAGTTATCGTTTTTAATGGAGAAATTTATAATTTTGTCGAACTAAAAAGAGAATTAACAAAAAGTGGACATAAGTTCACTAACAAAAGTGATACGGAAGTAATTATTCATGGTTATGAAGAATGGGGCTGTGATATAACTAAGCATTTGCGTGGAATGTTTGCCTTTGCCATTTGGGATACTAAACAAAAAACTTTATTTATGGCTCGTGATGGCTTTGGAATTAAACCCCTATACTATGCTAAATTTGGTAGCAGTTTTATGTTTGCATCAGAAATAAAAGCCTTTTTAGATCACCCTAAATTTAAAAAAGAATTAAATAAAGAAATCTTAAGTAGTTATCTATGCTTTAACTCAACTCCAACCGAAGAAACTTTTTTCAAAGGTGTTTATCGGGTAGAACCAGGTTATCAAATATTATATAAAGATGGTAAAATTAATAAAACTCAATTCTTTAAATTAGAATTTGCTGAAACTAATGAAGACATGGATACCATTGTGAAAAAAATTAGAGAGGCTATGGATAATTCTGTTAAGTACCATCAAATTAGTGATGTCGAAGTAGGTTCTTTCTTATCAAGTGGTATTGATTCTTCTTACTTAGTATCTATTGCTAAACCTGATAAAACCTTTACCGTTGGTTATGATAATCCTAAGTACGATGAAATTAAATATGCTAAAGATTTAGCCGCCAAACTAGGTATTGAAAATAAATCTAAAAAAATTACTAAAGAAGAGTATATGAAGGCATTTCCTAATATTATGTATCATATGGATGAACCTCTTGCCGATCCTTCGGCTATTGCCTTATACTTTGTGGCGGAAATTGCTTCTAAAGATGTAAAAGTCGTAACATCAGGGGAAGGAGCAGATGAGTTATTTGGCGGCTACTTATCATATCGGGAAGAAGTCGACCAAGCCTGGTATATGAAAATACCTTATCCTATTCGTCATGTTGCTTCTCTAGTAGCCGGCCTTTTCCCCGAAGTACGAGGTTTTAACTTCGTTTATAGAAGAGGACGTAAATTAGAAGATTATAATATTGGCTTAGGACGAGTATTCCGCGATGAAGAAGCCCAAAAAATAGTAAAATTTAAAAATCAAATTAATACTAAAGATATCGTAGCGCCCCTATATGCTGAATATAAAGATCAAAGCGATTTAGTAAAACGCCAAGTAATAGATTATTATTATTGGTTAGTTCAAGACTTCTTACACGCTGTGGATAGAAATACTATGATGTTTGGCTTAGAGGCAAGAACTCCTTTCCTAGATAAAAGAGTCTATGAAGTAGCAAGACACTTACCAAGTTATGCCAAAGTAAATAAGGAAACTAGTAAACCAGCCTTAAGACTGGCCGCTAAACAATCAATACCAAATGAGGCGTATAAAAAGAAAAAACTAGGATTCCCAGTTCCTTTAAGAGAATGGATAAGAGAAGATGATTTATATCAAGAAATAAAGACTAAATTTGATAGTAAAATAGCCCAAGAAATATTCGATCATAAAAGAATAATTAAACTTCTAGAAGACCATAAATCAGGTAAAAAAGATTGTTATAAAAAAGTATGGACTATTTATACCTTCTTAGTTTGGTATGATCAGTTTTTTGCTTAAATAGAAAATACATAAGATTCTTACCGTCTTATGTATTTTTTTACATTTAATCAATTTTACTATAACTATAGAAATAACAAAACAAAAAAATTGCCATCAAAATTAATAAAAAAGCTATTTGTCATACTAATTAACAATAGAAATTATTAATGACAATTATTTTAATCCCTGTTCTATCCAACTCTAATAATTAATGAAAATAGGTAATTGACTTTAAATTTAAAGTGTAATATCCTAGAAATGTTAACAAAAACGATTAGAGGGTGATGATTTTATGCACAATAAAGTATTAATTGTTGAAGATGATACCGATATTGTAGAACTATTAAGACTATATTTAGAAAGCAGTAATT
>CAKOSD010000065.1 GCA_934101745.1 uncultured Bacilli bacterium
GTATATTTATTATTGAAATAAGTAGTACCTTTTGTCGTTTAGCCTATAATTATTTTTATAATAAATTTTATTATGATGTTAGAAGAAATTTGCAAATAGAATTAGTAAGAGAAACTCTAAAAATTACACAAAAAGACTTAAATAATAACTCTAGTGGGGTTTTTATTGAAAGAATTAATAGTGATACAGATAATTTAACCGATATCTTTACTTCTCTAATTGATTATATTAGTTGTATCATTGGTAACTTAGGCGTTCTTATAACAGTCTTCTTTATTAATTGGGTTTTAGGATTAATATATACAATTTTAATGGTCATTGTGTTTTTATATAATAAGTATGCTAGTGGTATCAATTATAAAAATCGTAAAGAATGGCGGAAGAGTAGAGAAAGAACCGGGGGCTTTATTTCTGAGATAGTAAGAGGCTCTAAAGATGTTAAAATCTTGGATGCTGAAGAATCATTTTTAGCCAAAGCCAATGACTATATGGCCGAAACCAATAAAGTTTCTTATAAATATCAAAGACAAAGAGCCATATTAAGAGCCTTTGGTAGCTCAATTAAAGATACAGGAGAATTAGTTCTTAATGCCTTTATTTTTATGTTTTTAAGTCTTGGTAGTTTAAGCGTTGAAAGTGCAATTATTATTTATAATTATAATGATAGAATTTTATGGACAGCCGATTGGATTGAACAAATATTTGAAATTGTTAAACAATTTAATTTAGCGGCTAATCGTATCTTTGGCATCTTAGAGGAAGAGGAATTTGTTAAAGAACACTTTGGAACTAAAAAACTAAAAAAATTTGAAGGCAATATTGAATTTAAAGATGTTTCTTTTGCTTATGAAGAAAATATGCCAGTTTTAAAAAATATGAATTTTAAAATCAATGCTAATGAAACTATCGGCTTTGTGGGTCCATCTGGTTCGGGTAAAACAACTATCTTTAACTTAATCAGTGCCATAGAACGAGTAAATAAAGGAACTATAACCTTTGATGGGGTAGATATTAATACTTTAGATAAATCCAGTATTCGTGGTAATCTATCCGTAATTAGTCAAAATGCTTATATTTTTAATATGAGTATTCTGGATAATTTAAAAGTAATTAAGAAAAATGCCACTTTAAAAGAAATTAAAGAAGTGTGTCATTTGGCTTGTCTAGATGATTTTATTGAGTCTTTACCCAATAAGTATGATACTATCGTTGGGGAAGGTGGCGTAACTTTATCCGGTGGTCAAAAACAAAGACTTGCTATTGCCCGCGCCCTTCTTTTAAAAACAGAAATATTATTATTTGATGAAGCAACCAGCGCCTTAGATAACGAAACCCAGACGAAAATTCAACAAGCCATTAGCAACTTAAAAGGCGAATATACCATTCTTATTATTGCCCATCGTTTATCAACTATAATTGATGCGGATAAAATATTTGTTATTAATGATGGCGCAGTTGAGGCTACCGGATGTCATAAAACGCTTTTAAAAACAAGTAAAACTTATCAAAAATTATATGAAAAAGAGATAAGTGAAAATAAAGAAAGTTCAATATGAAAATAATATTTTTAGATTTGGATGGTGTTTTAAATAATTGGTATCATCCGGATTTAATTGCTAGGGAAAATCTTAATATCTTAAAAAAAATCTTGGCTTTAAGTAAGGCTAAAATTGTTTTAACCAGTTCAAATAAATATCCCTTACAACGCCAAAATATAAAAAACATAACTGGGAGTTACTTAGAAAAATATGTTAAAATTATTCAAAATGAAGGTATAAGCATATATGATGTAACCCCTTATGTTAAAGAAGATAGAAGTTTAGAAATAAAGGCCTATTTAGAATCAAATACGAATATAACTGATTTTGTTATAATAGATGATGAATTAGTAGCACCTGATTTCTTAAAATATCAAGTCCTTTTAGATTGGGATAGAGGTTTACAAGAAGAACATATAAAACCAGTATTGGCGATTTTAAATGGTAATCTTGGTTTTTATCCTAAAAACTATAATATAAATGAAACCCCCGAACAGAAATTAATAAGAATAAATAAATTTTATAATCAAAATAGAAAAAAATAGTCTGAAAAACTTAAAATAACTATCATAATAATTTAATTTATGATAGTATATAAAAAAGAAACGGAGTATATATGGAATATATAGTAGTAAAAGATGCTGATAAAATTGTTAATCGTAGTTCCTATGTGGTTACTAATCCCACTAGTTGTATAGGAAAGTGGAGTAGTTTATTTAATAATAATAATCCCATAAAAATAGAAATAGGTATGGGTCGTGGTGATTTTATTATTGAAATGGCCAAGAAAAATCCTAATATTAACTTTATAGGTATTGAGATTAATTCTTCCCAAATGGTCAGTGCTATAAGAATATTAGATAAAGCCAAACTAAATAACTTAAAACTTATTAATATGGATGCTGGCGATTTAGATAAAGTCTTTAAAAAAGAAATAGATACTATTTATTTAACCTTCCCTGAACCATGGCCAAAGGCTCACGATGAAAAAAGACGTCTTACCCATGTTAATTATTTAAAATTATATGATAGAGTATTTAGAAAAAACAAACATATTATTTTAAAAACTGATAATAAAGGCTATTTTGCTTATTCTCTTATGAGTTTATCTCAGTATTGGTACACATTTAATCGTGTCAGTCTCGATTTACATCATGAAGAAAAACCAATTCCTAATGTTTTAACTAACTATGAAAAACAATATCAAAAAGAAGGAAGACCAATTTATTATTTAGATGCCACTTTTGAAAATTAGGGCTTGCTTTTTAGATAAAAATAATATAAGATATTTAAGAAAGTTTATTCCTGGCTTAAACCACTCATCTTTCGGATTTAGGCTCAGATTAAACGGATTAATAGAGAAGGAGAGATAAATATGGCAGTTTCTAAAGAAACAAAAGCAAAATTAGTTAAAGAATTCGGTAAGGAAAAAGGTTGCGGTGCAACTGAGGCTCAAATTGCTATTCTTACATATGAAATTAATGATTTAACTGAACATCTAAAGACTCATATTCATGACTATCATTCAAAAAGAGGTTTACTTATGAAGGTAGGTAAAAGAAGAAGTTTATTAGATTATTTAAAGAAAAATGATGTAGTTAGCTACAGAGAAACAATTAAAAAATTAAATATCAGAAAGTAGGCACTTATCTTTATAGTGCTTTTTTTCTTGAAAAATGGATTATCAAGATAAAAATTGTCTGAATAATAAACCTATTACTAGTATTTTATGATACTATAAAATAGGAATTCTTTATAAAAGTTTATAAAGGTACATAAGATTAAGGAGTAAAATTATGAGTAAAAGAGTATTTGAGTATAATTTTTTAGGTAAAAAATTAATAGTTGAAACTGGTGAATATGCCAAACAAGCCAATGCTTCCGTATTAGTTCGTTATGGTGATACCGTTATTTTAACAGCAGTAGTTATGGGCAATACCCCTATAACTCAAGATTTCTTTCCATTAACGGTTTTATACCAAGAAAGATTATATTCGGTAGGTAAAATCCCTGGTGGATTTATTAAAAGAGAGGGAAGACCAAGTGATGCTGCAACCCTAACAGCCCGTCTAATTGATCGTCCTATAAGACCAATGTTTGATGAAAACTTTAGAAATGAAGTGCAGGTAATTAATACGGTTTTATCAGTTGACCCTGATAACTCTCCAGAAATGACAGCCATGTTTGCATCGAGTCTCGCCCTATCTATTTCCAATATCCCTTTTGATGGCCCCATCGCCGGGGTAGTTGTTGGTAAAATTGGTAAAGATTATATTATTAATCCCGATACTAAACAAGCAGTTGATACAACATTAAGTGTAACTGTTGCGGGTAGTAAAGATGCTATTTGTATGGTAGAGGCAGGAGCCAAAGAAGCCAGTGAAAAAGAAATGTTAGATGCTTTAATGTTTGGGCATGAAGAAATCAAGAAACTTTGTAAATTCCAAAGTGATATCGTAAGTGAAGTAGGGCAAGAAAAAGTAACTGTCGACTTAGCCTCTATCGATAAAGAATTAGAAGGACAAGTAAGACAATACGCTACTGCTAATATGTTCAAGTGTTTCGATGTTAAAGGTAAACTGGCTCAATATGAGGCCATTAGTAATGTTAAAGAAAGTACTATCGGTCATTTTGCTGAAATATATGCCGGAAATATTAATGTCGAAAGTATTATTAAAGATGTTAAAAAATTAGTTGATAAAATTGAAGGCGAATGTGTAAGAGATTTAATAACCAAGAAAAACGTTCGTCCTGATGGTCGCGCTATGGATGAAATCCGTCCTTTAAAAGCCGAAGTTGATATCTTACCAAGAACTCACGGTTCGGCAGTATTTACTAGAGGTGAAACACAAGCCCTAGCCACCACTACGTTAGGAGCCCTAAACGAACATCAAATTTTAGATGGTTTGGGCTTAGAAGATACAAAAAGATTTATGTTACATTATAATTTCCCAGCCTATTGTGTTGGCGAAGTAGGTCGTTATGGTTCTCCGGGACGCCGTGAAATCGGGCATGGAGCCTTAGGCGAAAGAGCCTTACTTCAAGTTATGCCTACGGAAGAAGAATTTCCATATACAGTTCGCGTAGTATCAGAAATTATGGAATCTAATGGTTCTTCATCACAGGCTACTATCTGTGCTGGCTGTATGTCTTTAATGGCTGCCGGTGTTCCTATTAAAGCCCCCGTTGCGGGGATTGCCATGGGGTTAATCACTTCTAATGATGGTAAAAAATATACTATTTTAACGGATATTCAGGGCTTAGAAGACCATATGGGCGATATGGATTTCAAAGTAGCCGGTACTAAAAAAGGTATTACCGCTCTCCAAATGGATATTAAAATCAAAGGGGTAACCGAGGCTATCTTAAAGAAAGCCCTTGCTCAAGCCAAAAAAGCCCGTTTAGAAGTATTAGATGTTATGACCTCTGCTATCGCCGCTCCAAGAAAAGAGTTATCACCTTACGCTCCTAAAATTGAATGCTTTACAATAAATCCTGAAAAAATTAAGGATGTCATTGGTAAAGGTGGCGAAATGATAACTAAGATTATCTTAGAATGTAGTAATGTTACATCAGTTAATGATAAAGATGCCGTTAAAGTCGATTTAGAAGACGATGGTAGAGTTATAATTTATCACCAAAATCAAGATATTATTAACGAAACTAAAGAACGCATCTTAGCCGTTGTTCGTGAAGTTGAAAAAGACGCTATCTATACCGGCAAAATTACCAAAGTAGAAAGTTTTGGCTGCTTTGTAGAGTTATGGCCTGGGGTTGAAGGCTTATGCCATGTTTCCCAATTAGATAATAAACGTGTTGAACATCCAAGCGACTTATTTAAAGTTGGCGATGAAATAACAGTTAAATCTTTAGGTTACGACAATAAAGGTCGTCTAAACTTATCTAGAAAAGAAACTTTACCCAAAGAAAAAGATAAAAAAACAAAAGATAAAGAAAAAGTAAAATAATTATTTTTAAGTTAGTCATAATTGGCTAATTTTTTTCATTTATATAGTTTACTATGGTATAATTTTAATTATAGAATAGAGGAATATATATGAATGAAAAGGTAAAAAATATTATAATAATTATTGTCTGCATTATATTAGTTGGTTTTGATATCTTTGCTTTGTCTTTAAAACCTAAAAGCCAAGAAGATAACAAAGAAGAAGTTAAAGAAATTATTCATGAACCACTCGTACCAGTAAGCGAACAGGTAAATCCTCTTACCGATAAATTTTATATTAATGGTTATATGACCATTAGTGGCAATACTACTTATTTAACTAAAAGTACTTCTAAAAAAGAATTAAATATTAATGCTAATAAATGCAATATTCCTAATATTTTAACTAATTATAAAGCCGATATTTATTTTCAAGTAACCTATAGTGGTGATGATGATACTATTTATGATGTTCATATTTTTAATAAAGAAAATGATACTGAGGTAATTGATTTGTCCCCAGAGAATATAAAAAAGACTTTTGACATAGCCTATAATAAAAATGTTAATAATGCCACTTGGCAAGATAAAATTAATTTATCTAATCTAAATGAAAATGAAATTTATTTATATAAAGCAACTATCCCTAGTAATAATGCTCCCGAAATTAATAATGATACTGATGGTAATTGTTTGGTTTATTCTAGAAGTACAAAGAGTAATTCTAAAGATGAGTGGACTAAAGAAATAAGTCCTGCTATCTCTTTTAAAAGTAATAGTTTAAATATTAGTTATAATAGTTTTAAAACTGGTGATACTTATGAAATTATTTATAAAAAAATAAATAACGTTGAATTACTAA
>CAKOSD010000066.1 GCA_934101745.1 uncultured Bacilli bacterium
TGATAATATGGAATGTTGTTTAAATGATGACGAAGCCGAAGAGACGGTACCAATTGAAGAATTATTAAGAAATAGTGGTAAAAAAATTGGCCGTGAGGTTGAAGTAGTAAAGGTAGTTGGTGAAAATGTATAATGAATTAGATATTGTAAAATTACATGAAATGCTAAAAAATGGCGAAATTACCTCCGAGGAATTAGTAAAAGAATCATTAAAAAAATCTAAAGATATTGAAGAAAGATGTAATGCCTTTGCCCTTATCTTAAATGATGCAAAAGAAAGTGCAGTAACTGATAGTTTACTTAGTGGTATTCCTTATGGGATTAAGGATAACTATTCGACCAAAGATATTGAATCTTGTGCCTCAAGTAATACTTTAACTGGTTATGTTCCGTTCTTTGATGCTACGGTTATTGAAAAATTAAAGAATGCCGGAGCCGTTGCTACCAATAAAACCGCCATGGATGAGTTTGGAATGGGCGGAACTGGTACGACAGCGAAAACTGGTATCATTAGAAATCCTTGGGATACCAGAAGAATGTGTGCTGGCTCTTCAAGTGGATCAGCAGCGGCTGTTGCAGCCGGGGTTTATCCTTATGCTTTAGGAAGCGATACCGGCGATTCTATTCGTAAACCTGCCGCTTATTGTGGAATAGTTGGCTATAAACCTACTTATGGAATGATTTCGAGATACGGTTTGTTTCCATTTGCATCTAGTCTAGATCATTGTGGGGTTTTAACCAGAAATGTTACAGATGCGGCGATTGTAACTGATGTTATTAAAGGCCAAGATGAAAAAGATATGACTTCTTGGAATAGCAGTAATATCAACTTGTATGCCAATTTAAAAGATGATTTAAAGACTAGAAAATTATGTTATGTAAAAGAAATTGTTTCTTTAGATAACTATGAAAATCCTAGTGAAGAATTAAAAAGTCATTTAAATAACTTTATGCAGGTTATTAATAATTTAAAAAATAGTGGTGTTAAAATCGAAGAAGTTAGCGTTGATAAAACGTTACTTGATGCAGTGGCTTCTTGCTATGTAGTAATTTCTTGTGCTGAGGCCACATCGAATATGTCTAATTTAACAGGAATTAACTTTGGTCCAAGAGGATGTGCTAATAACATTTATGAAGCAATGAAAGACCACCGTACTAAGGGCTTTTCCCCATTAATTAAGCGAAGATTTGTTATTGGCTCTTATGTTTTACAAAGAGAAAACCAAGATAAATACTTTAATAATGCTAAACGTGTTCGCCGATTAATTGTTAATAAGTGGAAAGAATTATTTAAAAATTATGATGCCGTTATTTTACCCGTTGGCAGTGGTCCCGCACCTTTCTTAGAAAAGTCGCAAAATACTTTAGCCGGTGGTTCTAAAATTTTAGAGGAACATTTACAAATAGGAAACTTCGGAGGTTTCCCATCCATTACAATCCCTGATGGTTTTGTAAACGATTTACCAGTTGGTCTAAATATTACCGGAAATTGTTATGAAGACCAAGCGGTTTTAAATATTGCTTACGGTATTGAAAAAACAATGAATTATAAAAATCAAATTGCCAAGGAGGTTTCTCATGAATAATGATTTACAACTTGTAGTTGGTATTGAAATGCACTGCGAATTAAAAAGTCATGCTAAAGCCTTTTCCAAAGGTATAAATGGTTTTAGTGATACAGCAAATGTCTTTGTTTCTCCCGTTGATATGGCTTTTCCCGGCACTTTACCAATTGTTAATAAAAAATGTGTTGGTCATGCTATTAAAATGGCACATATCTTAAATTGCCAAATTGCGAATGTTATGCAGTTTGACCGTAAAAACTATTATTATCCGGATTTACCTAAAGGTTATCAGATTACTCAATGTACTAACCCAGTAGGAGTAAATGGAAAATTAGAAATTCCCGTTGGCGAAAGTTCAATAGAGGTTTTAATTCATGATATCCATTTAGAAGAAGATTCAGCCAGTTTAGACCATTTTGATAAGATGACAACAATTGATTATAATCGGGCTGGGGTGCCACTTTTAGAAATTGTTACTGAGCCTTGCTTTAACTCGTCTAAAGAAGTTATTGCCTTTCTAGAATATATTCGTGATTGTTATCGTTACTGTGATATTTCCGAGGCCGATACGAAAAAAGGTCAAATCAGATGTGATGTTAATATCAATTTAAAAAAAGACGGTAAATATGTAACGCCAAGAGTTGAAGTTAAAAATGTTAATGGTTTTCAAAACATCGAGGCTGCTATTAAATATGAAGAAGAAAGACAAAGAGAGGCTTATTTAAATAATCGAGGCGAAGAGTTAGTACAGGAAACAAGAAGATTTGATGAAGACACTAATACGACTATAAGTATGCGTACTAAAGAAGATGCTATTGATTATAAGTACTTCTTAGATCCTAATATTCCTCCTTATAAACTAGAGAAAACTTGGATTGAAGAGTTAATTAAGGAGATACCTAAACTACCTTTAGAACGAAAAAAACATTATATGAATGATTTAGGACTTAATGATTATGATGCTAGTATTTTAATCAAAGATAAAAATATTGCCGATTACTTTGAAAAATGTGTTATAATAGGTATAGATTCTAAGGTAGCTGCAAACTGGATAACAGTAAATATTGTTACTGAGTTAAATAAAACTGGAGAAAATATTAATGATTTCTTTATTACGCCAGAAATGTTAAAGCAAATAACTGAGGCAATAAAAAATAATGTATTATCTAGTAAACAGGCGAAAGAAGTATTTGCGAAAGCCTTAGAAAATAAAAAAGAACCAAAAGAATTTATTTCAAAAGATAATGCCCAAATTTCTGATGAAGAAACATTAAGAGCCATGATTAAAGAAATAATTGCTAAAAATATTGAACAACAAGAGGCCTATTTAAATGGACGTAGTAATTTATTTGATTATTTTGTGGGTCAAGTAATGAAGCAGACTAGGGGAAAAGCTAATCCGGTTATGACAAAACAAATTTTAAAAGAAGAATTAGAAAAATAAACAAAATCGGGTATTAAAGAATAAATTACGGGTATAAGAAAATTAAGACTAGGAGGTCTTTAATGAAGAAGAAAGTAATGTATTTAAGCCTGCTTATTATAGTAGTCTTAGGTATAATTATAATCCCAATAAATATAAAGTTTAAAAAGTCAAAAGTTTATGAAAGTATGGTTGTCGTACCTAATATCGATTCCTATAAAACATTAACTTTAGAAGATATTGCTACTAATCAAATTAATGAAAATATTGCTAAAAAGAAAGTTACTTATGAGTTCTATGCTAATATGTTTGGTATTGATTATGATACTTTAATTAACGAAATTCGTAATAATAATAAAACTGCTTTTAATGAATTAGATTTATTACAAACTGGTAATAAAAAAGTTTCTTTTGATGCTTCTTTGCTAGAATTTATTACTGATTTAGAAAGTAAGAAGAGTGAATTATTTAAAAGAGATTATGTTTATAAAAACTGTAGTAAAGACTATATTTATAATTTGATTGAGTATTTTGTCTCTTTAAATCCCAGTGTTGATGTTCAGACTGCCAAGGCTATTACTTGGATAGAAACTGGTAACTTAGGAGCCCAAAGTATGTTAAATAAAAATAATATCTTTGGCGGCATGAGTAATGGGCGTTTAACTGGCTATTCGTCTATTGAATATGGTGTTTACAAATATATTACCTTATTAAAAAATGGATACTTTGATCAAGGTTTACGCACCGTTGAACAAATTGGTTATAAATATAATCCTACTGTTATAAACGGAGTTAAAATGGCTAATCCAACTTGGGTTAGTAATGTTAATACGTATCGTAATAAATTTAGTAGTAATGTTACTATCGATTCAGTAGAAAAATTGCTAAATATATAAAGGTTACTTAGGTAATCTTTTTTGTTTTTTTAGAAATAGGTAAAGAAGTTATATTTAATTTAAGAAAAATCAGAAAAAATATTTAACTTTTTGAGGTCAAAATGGTATAATTTATCTATAAGAATAGAGGAGAATTAAGATGTTTGGAAAAATTAAATATATAACTGAAGGCGAGGCTCATGTCGAGTCTTTAGTACAACCAGGTCAAGACGTTGACTTAATGAACAATAATGTCGTTTTTGAGGCTGAAAACCAAAGAATTTTAGGTGAAGTTGAAGAAGTAAATAATGATATTATTAAGATAAGATTTTTAGGGGAATTTATTGGTGATAAATATGTTAGCGGTGTTATTAGAAAGCCCGTCTTATCATCAAATATCAGACAAATTAATGACGAAGAATTAAAAAGTCTAATGGGCTCTTATAGTGATAAAACTTTTATCTTAGGGCAATCAGCAATTTATAAAGGACATACGGTTTATGTCGATATCAACGATTTACTTTCAAATCACATGGCTATTTTTGGGAACTCTGGTTCCGGTAAATCTTGTGGGGTTTCGAGAATGGTTCAAAATTTATTTTCGAATCCTGATTTCATTGCTTATAATGCTAATATCTTTATTTTTGATGCTTATGGTGAATATAAAACCGCATTTTCAAAATTAAATGAATTAAACCCTAATTATAGTTATAAATTTATTACAACTAATCCAACTGATCCAACCGATCAAAGATTAGCCTTACCAGTTCATTTATTAACTTTAGATGATATGACCTTACTTTTACAAGTATCTAGTCATACCCAGATTCCTATTATTGAAAGAGCCTTAAAATTGGTTAAAGTCTTTGCTGATGTTTCTGATGAGGCAACAATGTATAAAAACCATTTAATTGCTAAGGCGTTACTGGCTATATTGTTTAGTAATGAAACTACTAAAGAAAAGAAAAACGAGGTTTTTCAAGTTATTCAGGTATGTCATACTAACGAGTTTAACTTTGATACGGATATTCCTGGCGTTGGTTATACGAGAAAATTTAGTGATTGCTTTGAAATAGATTCTCATGGTAATTTTGGAGAATCAGTATTAATTAATGAATACATTTTAAAATTTATTAACGACGATTTAGAAGGTCGGATAATGACTAAACCAGTATATTATACCTTAAAAGACTTTGCTAGTGCTTTAGAATTTACTCTAATTAGTGAAGGTTTCTTACATAATGAGGCTATTAGAGATGACGCTAGTATTTTAAAGGTAAGATTAAATTCTATTTTAAATAGTAATGTTGGTTCATATTTTAATTACCCTAATTACATTACTTTAGAACAATATATTGCTTCTTTAGTAGCAACTCCTAATCGTAAAAAAGCCCAAATTATTAATATTAACTTAGAAGATATGGATGATACTTATGCTAAAGTTATTGTTAAAATCTATGCGCGTATGTTCTTTGAATTTGCTAAATCACGTACTCAAAGAGCAAGTATACCATTCCATTTATTCTTAGAAGAGGCTCACCGTTACGTTTCTAAAGATGCTGATACTTTCTTACTAGGTTATAATATTTTTGAACGTATTGCCAAAGAAGGCCGTAAATATGGAGTGTTACTTAACATTATTTCTCAGCGTCCAGTGGAAATTAGTGATACTGTTATTTCGCAGTGTAGTAATTTCTTGATATTTAAAATGACCCATCCTAAAGATATTGAATATATTAGAACCATGCTTCCTAATATTAGTCAAGATGTTATTGAAAAACAAAAAGTTTTACAACCTGGTAACTGTGTTGGGTTTGGAGGAGCCTTTAAATTACCAATGATTATAAAATTAGAAATGCCAAATCCAATGCCATATTCAACTAACTGTAATGTTAATGAAAGATGGAAAATTCACGCTAATTAAGATTAAAGTTATAAAATTTTAGAATAAATTAGGGATATTTTGGAATATTTTGAGAACTTTTAGGAAAAGGGCTTGCTTATAAAAGTATGATATGATAAACTTAAATTACCAAAGGAAAATTGGTTTATTTACATAAAACCGAGTAAGTGATTATACGGGAATCTAATTAAATTGTGGTGTTGAAAACTAAGACTTTTGTACTTAGAATCCTAAAGCAATTTATGTGTATACCCACCTGCGATAAGCGGGCTTTTATCACAATAGACCAATCCTTTGGTTTTTATGTGGTATAAATTATTTCTTATATATAAAATAAAGGAGAATACTTAATGGAACAATATGCAAGAATATTAAAACTGATAAATGAAGAACAATTAAAAAAACTTCAAAACAGGAAAATTGTTATTATAGGAATTGGGGGAGTAGGTGGC
>CAKOSD010000067.1 GCA_934101745.1 uncultured Bacilli bacterium
TTTATGATGTATATGGAAAAAATATTGCAATTAATTTTGACCATTCTATTATGCGAGGTATGCACATTACTATTGGCAATTTAAGGATTACTAATAAAGAAATTATTAAAATAAAAGAAAGAATGGGAAAAATAATCAGTGGGAATTTGCCAATTTTAAAGATGAATGTTCTTAGTAAGGAAATGGTAGAATTTTATAAAAAAGAACAAAAGGCTCCCAACTGTTACAATGTTTTAAATATAGATGATGAATTGGTAACTATTTACAAATTAGAAAATTATTATGATTATTTTTACGTCGAAATGCCTTATAGCACTGGCTGTTTAAATCGTTTTGATTTGGTGGCTTTAAATGAAGAAGAAGTTGTTTTATTATTTCCAACCCCAAGAAGTCAAAATGAGGTACCGTCTTATGTTCACTATGAAAAAGTAATTGAATGTTTTAAAAACGAAAAAGCATGGTTAGATAAGTGCGACATACCCTATGTTTATCAAGTAAATAAAATAGTGGCTAATGGTAAAATTAAAGACTTGATTAGACTTAGTGAAATTAATTATGATAATAAAATACATGAGGTTGCTAATAAGATATTAAACAAGAAAAGTAAGTTTGTAATGATTGCTGGTCCTTCTAGTAGTGGAAAAACAACAACATGTAAGAAGTTATCGTTAGATTTACAAGCCAGAGGTATTAAAACTTTAACTATGAGTGTTGATGACTATTTTAAAAATCGAGTTGATACGCCAAAAACTTTAGATGGTAAATATGATTTTGAAAGTGTAGCCTCAATTGATGTGGAATCTTTAAATAATGATATCAATGCTTTATTAAGAGGAGAAGAAGTAGAACTTCCAACTTATAATTTTGTCTCGGGAATACGGGAATATGTTAAGGGCAAAACTAGGATAGATAGTAATTATATTGTGTTAATGGAAGGATTACATTGCTTAAACGATGATTTAACTCCTTATATTAATAATGATATTAAATTTAAAATTTATTTAAGTCCTTTTATGCCTCTTAATTTAGATAGCAATAATTATATAAGTACTACTGATTTAAGATTGATAAGAAGAATGATACGCGATAATCGTACTAGGGGTAATGATGTTAGCAAAACTATTTGTTCATGGCAAGATGTGCGTAGTGGGGAAGAAAAATATATTTTCCCTTATATTAATACTAGTGATGTTATTATTAATACTTCGTTAGTTTATGAACTAGGAGTTTTAAAAGTTTTTGCAGAACCACTTCTTTATTCCGTAGGAACGGATTCGGTATATTATGAAGAGGCTCGTCGTCTTATTAACTTTTTAAAAAATTATTATCCGATATCGAGTGAATATATAGCCGATGATTGTGTTTTAAGAGAATTTATTGGGGGCTCTTGTTTTGAAAGTTAATTATAGAAATTTTGGGGTTTAGGAAGTAAAAATAGGGGTATATATAATAATGAAAATAACTATTAAGACTTATTATGTTTTATGTATATAGTATAATATAGAAGATATTGGTTTTTGGCAAGATGTTTTTGAAAAAAATAATAGAAAAGGGTAGAAAAATGAAAAAAATAGCAATTAATGGATTTGGAAGAATTGGACGCTTAGCGTTTAGAGAGATGATTACAAGTAAGGATTTAAATGTTGTAGCGATAAATGATTTAGCAACAGCAGAAGAATTAGCCTATCTTTTGAAGTACGATACTAATCATCGTAGTTTTCATGAAAATGAAATTGGTTTTGAGGGAGATTTTATCGTTGTTGGTGGCGTTAAAAAAATTAGAGTATATAGCGAGAAAGATCCACTAAATTTGCCTTGGAAAGAATTAGGAATAGATGCAGTCTTAGAATGCAGTGGGCATTTTACCAAGTATGAAGATGCTTACAAACATATTACGGCAGGCGCTAAAAAAGTAGTTATTTCGGCTCCCGGTAAAGGGGATATGAAAACAATTGTCTTTAATGTTAACCATGATATATTAGATGGTTCTGAACAAATAATTTCGGCGGCTTCTTGTACAACTAACTGTATGGCGCCAGTTGTTTCTGTGATTGAAAAAAACATCGGTATTGTGGGTGGGGCTATGAGTACAATTCATGCTTACACTAATGATCAAGCCACTTTAGATATTACACATAATAAAGGAATTTATGCCCGTCGGGGAAGAGCGTGTGCGGCTAATATTGTACCGGCCTCAACTGGGGCTGCTAGCGCCATTGGAAAAGTTATTCCCACTTTAGATGGAAAAATAGTTGGTAAGGCCTTTAGGGTTCCAGTATCGGATGGTTCTATGATAGATTTAACTTTAGAATTAAAGAAGAGTTTAACAAAGGAAGAATTAAATAATTTGTTTATTGAAAATCAAAATGAAACTTTAAAAGTAACAAATGATCCAATAGTTTCTAGTGATTGTATTGGTAAGAAGTGTGGAGCCATCGTAGATTTACTTTCTACAGATGTTATAAATTTTGGTGATACTTGTCTTGCTAAAGTAGTAGCGTGGTACGATAATGAGGCTGGTTATACGCACCAAATGATTTCTACTTTAAGATACTTCTTAACGTTAGAAAAATAATTCTTAAGTGTTATAATAGATTTTAAATAACATAATTAATAATGGTAATACTTTATAAATTATAATTATAATAAAGCTTAAGGTTTTAAATTTAAAATATAGCGATAACTAAAGTATAAATAGTTTAAGAATAAGAAAAGTGTAACAATTAATTATTGGTGGTTAATTATTGTTATGCTTTTTTCATTTAAAAATTACAGTAATTTTACAGTTTTTTTGAAAGAAATTTGATATAATAAAAAAGTAATTAATAATAATGAACGGTTAGAAAGGTTTAACTGAATAAAATTTATGAATAGTAATAGAAGTAATACACGAATGATAGTAATTGCAAACAATTTTGTTCTTAATGAAGAATGGAATAGTCAGATAGATAAGGCTTCTTCGCCTCATTTAGAAATGTTAAAAAAGGTTATTGAAAAATTACAATCTAATTATAGGAAAATGGAAAATGTTTTAACAAATGATGTTATGAGTACCTCAATTAATTTAGCCAGAGCACTTCATGGGCTGGTTGTTCAAGTATTTCCAAGTGGTAGTAGTCGTGAGGAAGATATTATGATGATGGTATATTATGATAATAATCCTTTAAGTAATGAGGTTATAAATAATTTTAAAGAAGTTTATTCTAATTTAGTTACAGGCAGAGAAAATAGTGTGATTAAAGAAAAATATAATCCTTTGATAATACAAGGGGCTTTAACTTTATCCGAACTTGATTTTAGTGATAGTAATACTTTAAGTAGAGAAGATAGTAATGATACTATAACAATGGATGATATAATTTCTATCTTACCAGTTGAAGCAAAAAAAGAAAGGAGTGCTTAAAATGAAGTGTTTGTTACAAGATACTAATGTTTTAAATAAAAGGGTAATTGTTCGTTGTGATTTTAATGTTCCGGTTAAAGATGGGCACATTTTAGATGATACAAAGATAAAAGCCTCTTTAGAAACAATTAATTATTTAATTGATAAAAATTGTAAAATCATTTTATTGTCCCATTTTGGCAAAGTTAAAACGGAAGACGATAAAAAGAAGTATAGCCTAAAAATAGTGGCCGAGCGTTTAAATGAATTGGTAAGTAGTAATGTTATTTTTTCACCTGAAACTAGAAGTAGTCTTTTAGAAATAAAAGCAACAGAGTTGCAGCCTAAAGAAATATTATTGGTCGAAAATACTAGGTTTGAAGATGTTCCTAATGGGTTTGAAAGTAATAACGATCCGCAACTTGCGGCTTATTTTGCTTCTTTGGGTGATGTGTTTGTTTTAGATGCTTTTGCTAGTAGTCATCGTATGCATGCCTCAACTAGTGGTATTGCTAAGTTTATTCCTAGTTGTTTAGGTTTTTGTGTTCAAAAAGAAATGGAAATGCTTAATAAATATGTTTTGAATCCTGTTTCTCCTTTTACTATTATTATGGGAGGGGCTAAAATTACCGATAAATTACCGCTTATTGAAAAATTGCTACCTAAATGTAATCACATGTTGCTTACTGGGGGGCTTGCTAATAGTTGTTTGAAGTCTTTGGGACTTAATGTTGGGAAATCACTTGCTAGTGATGAGGCTGAAACTTTAATAAAAGTAAAAGAAATATTAAAAGAATATAATAAGAAAATTGTCTTACCATTTGATGCTATTGTTGGCAAAAAATATGACGATAATTATGTGGCTTCTAAGGATATTAATAAAGTTAGTAGTGATGAAATCGTTGGTGATATTGGTCCTAAGACTTTAAAAGTTTATAAGAAAATTATTGATGAATCCAAAACAATATTTATGAATGGAACCGCTGGTATTTATGAAGAGGCTAAATTTAGTAATGGAACTTTAGAATTGTTAAATATTGTTACATCTAGTATGGCTAAGACAATTGCGGGTGGTGGTGATTGTATTGGGGCTATTCGCAAGTTTAACATGATGGATAAATTTACGTATATTTCAACTGGTGGCGGGGCTACTTTGGAATATATTATTAACGAGACCTTGCCAGCAATTGCGGCAATTAGTGATAAAGAAGAAGTATTGTAAAACACTTTTAACTATATAATAAATAGTGATAATGTTCGACAAATGTTGTCAAAATATAGGGTAGCGTTTTGGAAAAATTATATTTATAATGTAATTAAGTAGTACGAAAAGGGAGAAAATATGATAAATATACTTATGATAGATGAAGTATCTAGTATTAAGGGTTTTTCTGAATTTTTAAATTCTAAAAGTAGTACGCAAGTTAATATAAAATATAAATGCAGTGATGGGTTAGAGGGCTTAGAAATGATAAATAAATATCAAGATGATATAGATTGTATCGTTTTATCTTTAGTATTGCCTTCGTTAGACGGAGTTGGCATTTTAAAGTATTTAAAGAAAGAAAATATTAACAAAAGAGTAATTCTTTATACATATAATACTAATTTAGACTTATTGAAGTTACTAGGAGAATACCGGATTTTATTTGTTTTGTATAAAGGCATGGATTTGGGATTATTAGAAGATAGAATTATTGATATTGGAGCCTTAAAAAAGAAAGAAGAAGTAGAAAATAAAAGACCAGTGCAAGAAATGACCAAAGAAATTTCTAGACTTTTACATGAATTAGGTATGCCTAGTCATATTAAAGGGTATCAATACATAAGAGATTCCATTCAGCTTATGTATAATAATCCTAGTGTTTTAGGAGGTATTACTAAAGAAGTATATCCTTTTATTGCTGATAAGTATAATACAACGCCTTCCCGGGTAGAAAGAGCAATTAGACATGCTATTGAAGTTAGTTGGACTAGGGGCGATTATGATTTGATGGAAGAAATATTTGGGCACTCAGTAGACTTTGATCGGGCTAAACCTACTAATTCAGAATTTTTAGCAACGATTGCTGACAAGTTAAGTATTGATGCTAAAAGTAATGATAATATTTAATAATTAGCAACTATCACTTTAGATAATAGTTATGGTGATAGTTTTTTTATTAAAAAAATTATAAAGATACTTTTTAGGGCGGGTGGCTGTGGGAAGAAAAATTATATTTATAAAAGAAGAGAAAAATACTAATAAATCTTGAAAATAGGCGGCTGTTTGTGATAATATTTGATTGCTAATATAAGAAAAGAAATTGGTACAAAATGAATAAAACTTAAGTTTTAGTATCAATATTTATTTGGAGTGATTATAATGAAAAAAGTATTAACAATAATTTTAGATGGATTTGGACTTCGTAATGCTGTTCATGGCAATGCGGTTAAACTAGCAAAGATGCCAAATTTTAAAAGGCTATGGAATGAATATCCACATAGTCAGTTATTGGCTAGTGAAAGGGCTGTTGGCTTAGAAAAAGGACAAATGGGTAATAGTGAGGTAGGACATACTACTATTGGAGCCGGTCGTTTAATTAAGCAAAACTTCATGGAGATATCAGATTGGTTTAGTAAGAAGGAAATCTTAAAAAATGAAAATTTCTTAAAAATGGTGGAATATGCTAAAGAAAACGATAAACCTATTCATATGTTAGGATTGCTATCGGATGGGGGAATTCATTCCCACATTAAGTTTAATATGTGGATGCTTGATTATTTACAGCAAATGGGTATCAAAAAAGTTTATGTTCATGCTATAACCGATGGTCGTGATACGGGAACAATGA
>CAKOSD010000068.1 GCA_934101745.1 uncultured Bacilli bacterium
GGCTTTTATTGCCAAGGCTTCTGAATTGGGCTACGATGTAGATGGTTATTCTTTCAATGAAAATGCCGTAGTTGTATCAGGCAAGGGTGATGAACATTTGAAATCTAGGTTAACCATTTCAACAGATGGTTTATATCTTATTTTTTTCGAGTACGATGAAAAATCGGCTGCTGAGATTAAATTTAATTCTGATGTTAAGGATTTGAAACCAAAGGAAAAACCGGTTACTTTTAATAAAGAAGTCAGTAATACAGAAAAAGAACAGTACAAAATAGATAACGGAAAAAACTACATTGTATTTACTTCTAATGTTAATGATTATTACAATTATATATGTATTGTTGATAATACAATAATTAAAGTTAGGGCCTTGATGAGTGGCCACAGTTTGAAGCAATTAGAAAAATTTTCGCAACAGTTTGGCTATTAAATATTAATTAGATAAATAAAAATAAAATAATAAACTTGATTCTTATTAGAAAATTACATTTCTTTTGGGATGTATTTTTTTGTGATGCTATTAAAGGTGGATATAAAAAAGATAGTCTTGGTGGGGACTATCTTTCTTCATAGAACTTATTAATTCTCTTAACTAGTTCATTTTTACCTAAATATTTAATTAAATAATAGATATTTGGTGATTGATTTTTTTTACAAATAATGATACGAAGAAGAGCACAGAAATCGGCTACCATTCCATTATATTTATCGGGTTCGGCCTTATAAGCCTTTTTATCTGCTGAGTAGTTATTTTCTACCGCAAATTCTTTTAAATTGTTAAACCAATCTTCTTGAGTATCAGTATCATTATAAACGTTATTAATATAATCTAGAACAATGTTTTTAGCACATACTTTGCACTCGGCGTAAGGATTAGTATCTTTATAGAATAAATCATTAAACATATAACTAAATTCAGTTTTTACATCACTTAAAGAAGCAATATCTTTACGAGGTCTTTCAATATCTCTTTCAATATTAAAAACATTAAGAGCATATTCTTTATTATTAACTAAAATATTATAAAATTCTTCATCATATTCTTTAGTATAATCTAAAGTCATATCATATAACTCGTAATTCTTTAAATGACTAAAATAGATTTTAGAAATACTTTGGAGTTTTTCCATATCAAATAGTGTCCCACCAATAGGCATTTTACTAAATTCAAAAGTAAAATCATCAATGCCTTTATCGGGATTAGCATTATACCATTCTTCAAAGTCATAATTTTCAATAGTGGCTAGATATAATCTAATAACTTCAGTCGGAATACCTAGTTTTTGATAGAAACTAATAGCGGCTTCTTTATCTTTTCTTTTACTTAATTTACGAACTGTTGTCCCTTCTTTAATAGTAATAGGGGCGATATGAGCATAAACCGGTTCTTTAAAACCTAATAGTTTAAATAATTCATGGTGTTTAGGATAACTAGCCACCCATTCATCACCACGAGTAACATGAGTAGTATGCATTAAGTGATCATCAACAACGTGGGCAAAGTGATAAGTAGGTAGACCATCACTTTTAATAATAACATCATCAATATCATTTTCGGGCATTTCAATATCGCCTTTGATGGCATCATGTAAAATTATTTTATTTTCAAAATCACCTTGACTACGGAAACGAATAATATATTTATCGCCCTTATCTAAATGTTCTTTAATTTCTGCCATCGTTAAATCACGACATTTAGCATATTTTTTATAATAACCTAGACGTAATTTTTTATGTTCTTGATAATTTCTAATTTCTTCTAAATGTTCGGGCGTACAAAAACAGGGATAAGCAAGTCCTTCTTCAATTAATTTCTTAGCATAAGCCTGATAGATATCTTTTCTTTCTGATTGTAAGTAAGGGCCATAATTACCTCCAAAGCCTTCCCCTTCATCAAAGGTAATACCTAAACTTTTAAAATCATTAATAATACCTTGAACGCCATTTTCAATAGTTCTTTTACCATCCGTATCTTCGATTCTTAAGAAACATACGCCTTTAGTTTGTTTAGCCAGTTGGATAGCCATGAAGGAGGTGGCTAGACTTCCTAAGTGGACAAAACCAGTTGGAGATGGGGCAAAGCGGGTAACACAAGCGTCTGCACTTAAATTTCTTTCTGGATATTTTTCTTCATAATATTTATAATCATGTAAAACATTTGGTAGTAAAATGTCGGCTAATTCTTTATTTGTCATAATATTCCTCTTTTCTTTGTCTATTATAATATAGTTTTCCTTATTTTCAAAGGGTTTTTAATTTAGATAGTCTTTCTTTTTTAGTATTTTTTTCTTGCTTTTTAAAGACTTAAATCTTAATAACTATATAAAAAGAACCGTAATGGTTCTTAAAATCAAAATGGCTGCCTAGGTAGGGCTCGAACCCACGAAATGTCAGAGTCAGAATCTGATGCCTTACCACTTGGCTACTAGGCAATTCCTATAAACATTTTATCGCAAAATAACCTTCTTGCCAATAGAAATATTGCGAAAACTCATTAATTATTTTATACTGGATATAGAAAGGTAGGTTTATATGATAAAAAATAAATTGAAAGATTTTAAGTTAGATAAGTTTTTTATGAATGTTAGTCTTATTATACCTGTTTTTTTAAGTTTAGTCTTTCTTATTAGTAATAATATTCTTTTAGGGCTTATTCTAATAATTAGTACTATTTTTATAATTAAAAAATATAAGGGTAGGCACTTTGTTCTTTATTTACTTTTAATAGCAACTTTAATTAGAATGACCGGAATTATAATTTTTAATGTGCCCCAGACTAGTGATTTTGCTGTTTTACTAGAAGCTGCAAGAAAGTTTAACTTAGGAGATTATAGTTTTAGTAAGAGTGGTTACTTTGCAATGTGGCCTTATCAAACCGGGTTTGTTTTATATGAGGCTTTAATGCTTAAAATAATTAATAGTGAGGTTTTCTTAAAAATTTTAAATATTTCTTATGAAGTAGGATTAACTTATTTTATTTATAGGATGGTTAAGAAGTTAGTAGGCGAAACACCTGCGCGAATAACAGCATCTTTATACGCCGTATTTCCTTTTTCTATTTATGCAGCGACGGTTATTTCTAATCATCATTTAAGTACCTTACTTAGTTATATAAGTATTTATTTTCTTTTAAAAAATAATCAAGATGATAAGTTATTAAACTATATAATAGCGGGTATCTTACTAGGGCTTTCTAATGTTTTAAGACCAGAAGGAATAGTAGTAATTTTTAGTTATTTATTATATCGAGTATTAAAATTAACGAAGAAAGATTTTAAAAAGAGTAAGAAAATTATTCTTACGATAGTAAGATGTAGTATCTTTGTTTGCTTTTATTCTTTAGTAAATATGGGTATTTCTACTTATTTAGTTAAAAGTAATATAAATGAAGATGGTCTTAAGAATAATAATCCGTTATGGAAGTTTGTGTTAGGAACTAATCCTAATACTTGTGGTAGATATGATTCTAATGATGAAATATATTTAGGGGATGAAGAAAAAGAGTTAGAAGTTATAAAGACCAGAGTTAATAATCCTTATAAAATAGGTAGACTTTTAGTTTGTAAGACGAATAATTTTGTATTAGATGGTTCTTTAGAATCTAGTAGTGGCATTTATAATGATAAAGTTATTTCAGTTATGGGGTTAAGTATTTCTTATAAAACTTTAGAAAATTTAGTATCGGGGGTTAATAAAGTTATTTATGGTTTTATGGTTATTGGTCTTATAATAGGGGGATTTTTAAAGAAAAAAGATATTTTAAATAGTAATTTATTTTATTTTTATATTTTGTTTATTACGAATACGATTGTTTATATGTTAATTGAAATTCAACCAAGATATACTTATTTTATTAATGTTACGATTTTTATATTAGGTAGCGTTGGTTTAAAAGAATTACTTAAACTTTGGGATAATAGATATAAAGTAGTTAAGATTAAAAATTAGGTTGACTTGATTATAAGTTAATCTTTTTATTTGGGATTACTTCCCACCCGCCCACCCTTAAAGTGGCTATATATGGATAGTAATATAATTTATTGCTATTTAAAAAAAGTATGTTATAATAGGCATCAATGAAACAAAAGGGGTAGTGTTTATGAATAGTAAAATTTCAGTAAATAGTTTAGAAGATTTAAAAAAAGTTAAAGAAGGAACTTTAGCGGTTGATGATATAGATGCTCGTTTAATAAAAATTATGGGAATAGATAATTTAATAAGGTTTGAATCAGAAAAAAAGGTCCTTTTTATTAAACTAGGAGATGACAATATATGGCAGACTTTTAAAGAAATACCATCTTATTTTGAAAGAGAAGAGGTAGTTAGTAAATGCCAAAATATTAAAGATTATAATGACTTTTTAGAATTTTTCGGTTTTGTTTTTAATTATTTTAGACGGTGTCTTCAATTTCAGTATTACAATAAAGATCAGGAAAATTGGAATAAATTAAACGAAGTATTTTATGATGTGTATCCAGAACTTTGGATCTCAGAAAAAGCATCTTTTGAAGTAAGAAAAAACTTTTATCATTATGATTCCTCCTGTCTACTTGATAGTCTTGTCCATAATCCAGATGATTCTATATATTTTTTAGATAAAGATGTTTTAAATGTTTTTGGCTTAAATGTTCGTTTTTATCAGGTCTTTTTACAAAAATTCGGAAGTGGTGAACTATTAAAACTTATAACTAGTTATGGATCACTCTTAAGAAAAATTGTCTTAAAAAAACTGGTTGGAAGTGATTTTGAAAATTTAAATACGATTTCTGATTATGAAGAATTTGTTATAGAAAAAGTTTATTTATATATCAAATATAATGATTGTGATTATAGTTATCTTTATAAAAATGAAAAGTTTCATAGTAGATATCCAGAAATATTTTTGGATTTTGATAAGTTTGAAATGGATAAGGAAACCAAGGATGAACTTTTATATATGTGGCAAGGCTCGTGTTTAGGAATCTATTATATTAAAAGTTTTCCAATTTTAAAAAAAATGCTAATTGGTAAAGATTTAAGCGTATTGTTTGCCGGCTTTGAAACGTATGCTTCTTATAATTATCTTGATGATTCTGGCGAGGTTTCAATTTTTCAACAAATGTTAAAGTATATGAGTAGTGAAAACTTGTTTGAATTATGTTCTTCATATGGTTGGTATTTAACTGAAATTTTTTCTGATATTGTTTTAAAACATAAAGTAGACTGGAAAGATGATTATACTTATGATGATGTTATTAAAATTTTAAATAATAACTTATATCAACAAATAATGAATGGTCTAAATTATAATGGAAATATAGCTGATTTTAGTGATAGCTTCAAAGATATTACTATTGCTCATGGTTTGCCATATAAATTAGAATATGAGTTTTATAAAAGTGAAGAATATAATTTTACTAAATTAAAGAGTCTTTTACAAAATGAATTGTTTAGAAAGTATTTTAAAGGTAAAAATCTGCGCCCAATGTTAGTAAGAGGAAGTGATTCTAGGGCTTCTAAAGCAGAAATAATAAAATACTTTGAGGCTTTAGGTTATGAAGATGCCATGAAATTAGGATTTAAATATTCAGAAACTATTGATAGAATGATAAGAGAAAATCATATTGATGATGTTATCAGATGGTATCAAGCCTTAGATAAAAAGTGTTTGCCTTCTTATGAGGTTATGAGGCTGCTTGATGCTAGTGTACTAGTAAATTATCTTAGTGCTTTAGACCATTCTTTAGCAGTTGAATTAATGATTAAATATCCATTGCTAGCAAAGAGAATGGCATTTAACGATAAGTTGGATACATTAATTGAATGGTATCTGGCATATGATAAAAAGTATTTACCACAGTTCATGGTTATGATGGTACTTGAAAGTAGTGATATACCATTTTTTATGAAAAATAGAGGAAGATGGATAAATTTACTAAATATAGTAAGGACAAATAAATTTGATGAAGTGGTTATGTTAGGATTAGTAAAACTGGCTTATGCTTTTGGCGTATTCCATGGTAATAAGAAAGGTTATAAGTATTTAATTCAGTTATTTAATTCTTATAAAGGTAATTCTAAGGGTGTTAGTGATAGCATGATTAGATTTTTAGAACTTTGTGCCTGGGATGACAATGTCTCCTTAATATTTAAGCAAGAAGAACCTAAGGGAAGTAAAAGATTATCTTCAGACAGTTCATATTTAGATATATATAAAGAGG
>CAKOSD010000069.1 GCA_934101745.1 uncultured Bacilli bacterium
GAGTTGCTCCTAACTCTTCACTCGAATCAATCATTTCTTGTTTCCAGTCATCTTTGGATTTATAAATAAGTGATTCATAATTTTTTAATCTTTTTATTTCTTCTTCTATCGTCTTAGTCTGTTCTTCCGTAACATCTTCTTTTAAATAGACAACTATTGTTAAAGTTTCTTCTAATCTCTTCGTAAAATGATCAACATTAGCACTTATTACTATAGCAATAGCAACTAAAATAAGAGTAATAGTTATACAAGTAACTGAGGCAATTGAAAGACTAAAATTTCTAAAAACACTTCTTATACCATCGCGAAAGTTTCGACCTAAAATTCTTAGATATCTCATACCTTATACGCTCCTTTCTCGACATCACTAACTTTAACTCCATCTTCAATGGTAACAACTCTTTGTTTCATTCTATCTACTATATCTTTATCATGAGTAGCCATTACCACGGTTGTTCCTAATTCTTTATTAATTTTATATATAGTTCGCATTATTTCCTTGGATGTCTCTGGATCTAAATTACCTGTTGGTTCATCGCAAATTAAAACTTTGGGTTCATTTACGATAGCCCGTGCAATACAAACTCGTTGCATTTCCCCCCCCGATAACTCTTTGGGCATACTTTTTACTTTTTCTTTTAAACCAACTAATTCTAAAGCCGTCATAACTTTAGGTTTGATTTCACTTGCTTTAAAACCTTGAGTTTCTAAAGGAAATGCTACATTTTCATAAACAGTCAATTTAGGTAATAATTTAAAATCTTGGAACACTACCCCTAATTTTCGACGTAATTTATAAACCTTGCCATTTCTTAACTTACTGACATTTACACCGCCCACATAAACTTCTCCAGAAGTTGGTCTTTCTTCTCGATAAAGCATTTTAATCAAAGTTGATTTTCCTGATGCCGTGGGTCCAATTATAAAAACAAATTCACCTTTCTTTATGCTTAAATTCACATTTGCTAGAGCAGTAACGCCATTTTTATAGACTTTTGAACAATTTTTAACTTCAATAAATTTCACTTCAACCACCTTTACCATAATCAATATATCATAGTTTTGTGAAAAATAAAAGAATAATGCCTAATTGCCATTACTCTCTTTCACTAAATATTCTGTATATTCATTTACTATTAAATTAATAACTGGTAATAATCTTTTTACCTGCCGATAAGGAGTATCATCGTAACTAGCACTAGCACTAGCAAGAACAATCATAGGATGATAACCAAACAAAATTCCTGAGGATATTGTGACATCCTTAGTAAACCCTTCTTTAGTAGCACTATTTATATTAGGAATTGTATTTTTAAAATAATTAAAAACATTATTAGAAAGCAAATTTAAATACTCTTCTCCCCAAGTACTTTCTTTAGCAAAATGATATATTTCTTGCCAAATAATAGCCATACTTCTTAAATCAGTAAGCCCCCATGGATTATAAGGCGTTAAATGTAGTCTTTTTATACCTAACTCATCTAACATTGCGTTATAGCCAATAACTCCAAAGTGTGCGTGCAACATTTTATAGGCTACATTATCACTATTAACTATAGTATATTTAATTAAGTCTCTAACAGTATACAAAGTACCAACTGGACTTTCTTTAACTAATCCGGTCCCATCATTAAAGTAAGTATAAGTGTACATTAATTGTTCATCTAAATCAACTTGACCTAAACTAACTTGTTTATAAAGATACAAACAATACGCAGCCTTAATAATACTAGCCGTCTGATAAATATTATCAACATTATAACCAATAGACGCTCCTGTTTTTAAATCAAGAAGATAAACCGATGAATAAGCCTTATACGAATTAATAGTTTGATAAAGTAAATCAGTAATCCCACTGTTCATTGTATAATCAGTATTTAAAGTAGTTATTTGATTTTTTACATAAGAATACGAATTAATATCCCACAAGGGAACCTCATCAGTTTCAATCTCATCCGGTTTAAAATTACTTTTATAAACATAATCAATTGGTTCTTGGTTATTACTTAACAACTTTTTATTTTCACTAAAATAATCATTTTGATATTGAACTTCATTTTTAACTTCTGGATTTTTAGAAAGCAAATACCAACTAACACCAGCAAAAGCCAAAAAGCAAATTACCCCACAAAATATTAGCGAAACAATTAAACAATTAATAATTTTTTTCATCTTTATCCAATTCCTCAACTAAAATACTAGTCTTTTCTTTTCTTTTTTGCCACCTGTTACTTCGTAACAATCACTAACAACGATAAAAGCGTTTGCATCAATTTCTAAAATTTTCTCTCGAAAGGCATTATAGGCTCTAGTAGGGACTACTACTTGCAACATTTTTCCTTTCTCAAATAAAAAACCGCCGGTTGTATCTAAAATAGTTACTCCGGTATGCATATTATTTATAACGTAATCTTGAATTTTTCGATATTTTTTACTAGATATTAAAAACATTTTACTCGTAGATATACCTATAATAATCTTATCTACGATTTTAGTTGAAATTATTAATAAAATTAAAGAATAAATGGCGCTTGGTATACCAAATACTAAAATTCCTAATAAAACTATTACCGTATTCATAAGTAATTGGGACTTTCCTTCCGTCAAGTGCTGATATTTATGAATAATTTTCATAATAATATCGCTCCCTCCCACTGTAAAGCCACTTTTATACACAAAACCATTTCCTATCCCTAACAATACACCGGCAATTATAATTATAATAACTATATTAGAAAAAGTAAAAAAAGGGGCTACTAAATCACAAAGTGGTTTAACAAAATCAATTAATAAAGGATAGAGTATAGCCCCAATAACGCTATTATAAGTTGTATCTTTATCTAAAGTAAAATACGATAAAATTATCAAAAAAATACTACTTATAAAAATAAAATAAGAAGGTCTTATCCCACACAAAAAATTTAACATTGTAGCAATTCCTGTCATACCACCAATATTAAATTCATTTGGTAACACAAATAAATTATAATTAATAGCCAATATCAATAACCCTATTAAAAAAACTACTAAACTTTTTAGTCTTTCTTTATCTGTTAAATGCCCCATTACTCTTTTCATTGCTATCCTACTCCTACTATAATAATACTATATTTTTCTAAATTTGCATATAGTTAATGAGGTGAATTTATAAATGAATGGAACATATTACCAAAATCCAACTTTTCCAACTAACCAAAATAATTATGATGTTAACATGCCTATTCCCAATAATCAAAATTATGCAGGAGGCTCTATTCCTGCTAATAATCAATTAACTCCTACTAATAACAATAATTTTACTCCAGACTACAATACTGGAAACACGCTACCTATGGAACAAAGTTACATTGAAAACATTTTAAGGTTAAATAAGGGTAAAATGGTAAAGGCTTATGTAAGTTTTCCAGACTCAACCGAATGGCGTAATAAAATATTTGCTGGGCGCATTGAAGAAGCCGGTCGTGATCATCTAATTATTAGTAATCCATCTACTGGCGAGTGGGATTTAATCTTAATGATTTACTTAAATTATGTAACTTTTGACGAAAAAATAAATTATAGTCATAGTTATTCTCAAAAGAACTTCTAAAAAAAGAAGTTCTTTGCTATTTCTAAACTCATTTTTAAAGTACCAGAATAAAAGTGTCCAGGATAAATCTTAGTATTTAAAGGATAATTACTTATTTTTTCCAATGATTTTTGCATATCTTCATGACTACCAGTAGGTAAATCCATTCTTCCTATCGAATTATAAAATAGAAAATCGCCTGTAAACATTATATTTTCTTCTGGAAAATAAAAAGTTTTCGAATCACTTGTATGCCCTGGTGTTGCAATAACCTCGTATTTAAATGTTTCTTGCTTAAAATCGTTGGCCTTTATACCATACTTGTTTTCTAACTCCTTTAAGGCCCCAATATGATCAAAATGATGATGAGTAACTAAAATTTCTTCTAGTGTTCCCTTAATTTCAGTCTCAATTTTTTTAAACTCATCCCCCGGATCAATTACTAAATATTTTCCATCTTTTTCTAAAATATAACAATTTTCCTCTAGTTCACCAACCACAATTCTTTTTATATTCATTTTATCACCATCACTACAATAACATATAATTTATTTACTAGCAAGTCAGTGTGTGTTATACTATTCTTATAGAATATGAGGTGTAATTATGGCTTTTATTTATGCTATTTTAATTATTTTGATAATAGCAGGGGTTGGGGCAATCACATATATTATTTATTATAACGCTCTTCAAGACTGTAAAATAAAAATTGATGAAGCGGATAGTATGATTGATGAGGCGCTCCGTTCCAAATATGACATTCTTCTCAAATTAGAATCTCTAATTAAAACTAATATTAAAGAAACTAAAATTAATTTTAAAGACTTAAATGATTTAAAAAAAGAAAGTATTTCTAACTTTCAACTAGAAAGAAAATTAGTAGATACCGTTCTTCTTATTAATAAAATTCAAGATGACTTCCCAGAATTAGAAGAAATAAAAGATTATCGTGAGTTATTAAATGATATTAGAGTTATGGATGAAAGAATAAACGCTGCCAAAAAATACTATAATAAGTACACCTCTAAATCAAATGAATTAGTTCGTAAATTTCCATCTAACTTAATTGCCAAATTTCATAGTATAACCATTCGTAATTTCTTTGATAATAAAGATATGAATGATGATATTATAAATGATTTCAAATTATAATCGCCAATCAATAGGTTGGAGATTATTTTTTTTCAAAAATTCATTAGTTCTTGAAAAAGGACGACTGCCAAAGAAACCACTTCGACAAGAAAAAGGTGATGGATGAGGACTACTAATTATTAAGTGAATTGGATTAGTAATATATTGTGCCTTTGACTTAGCAAAATTTCCCCACAATATAAACACTACCGGTGTAGTCTTAGCATTAACTTTTTTTATTATATAATCAGTTAAGGGTTCCCAACCTAAATTTTTATGCGAAGCAGGACAATCTTTTTTTACAGTTAAAACACTATTTAATAGAAGTACCCCTTCTTTTGCCCACTTTGTTAAATCGCCGTCCTCATGAGGAGTAATTCCTAAATCATCATTAAGTTCTTGATAAATATTTTTTAAAGATGGTGGTATCTTAATATCTTTATGAACTGAAAAAGACAGTCCCATTGCCTCGCCTACCCCGTGATAAGGGTCTTGACCAACTATTACAACTTTAACATCTTTATACGGAGTTAATTTTAAAGCATTAAATATATCTTCTTTTGGGGGAAATATTGTTTCTTTACTGTATAAATTTAAAACCTTTTGATAAAATCCATTAAAATTTGGACTATTCCAAATAATTTTTAACTCATTATCCCAATCATTTCCTATCATAATTTTCCTTCTCTCTATAAAACATATTTTACCAAATAAAAAGACTACTGTCTTTATTTTCAGTAATCTTTTTTAGTTTTTATGAACAGATTATTACTTATGGTATGTTTCATTATTATTTATCTTAAAAGCCCGGTAAATTTGTTCCAATAAAACTCCTCTAAATAAACCATGGGGCATTGTCATCTTTGAAAAAGATAACTGCATATTAGCACCATTTTTTATATTATCCAGTATTCCATCGGAGCCGCCAATTATAAAAGTTATACAACCATGATGATTAAAAGTATCATTAATAAAATTAGCAAACTCTAAAGAATTCATCTGTTTTCCCTCAATAGCCAAAGCCACAACATATTCATTCTTACCAATGTTTTTTATTATTTCTTTACTTTCATCTTCGATATTACTATCTTTAACTTCGATAATATTAAATTTATGATATTTATTAATTCTTTTACTATAATCTAAAATTAAATCTGTCAAATACTTTTCTTTTATTTTTCCTACACAAATTAACTTTATCATAACTCTATTATCTCCGATTTCTCATTTTGTTTAGCGCAACTAATATTTTCAAAGTCTACCCCATACTCTAAGAAAATATTTTTTATTGTAGTCAAGGCTTTTTCTTCAGTATTATTTTCATGCGATAAGTGCAGTAAAATAATTTTTTTAGTATCTTCACCTATTAATTTTGCTAAATAAATACTAGCATCTTTATTAGACAAATGCCCATAAGGACCGACTACTCT
>CAKOSD010000070.1 GCA_934101745.1 uncultured Bacilli bacterium
CTATAAAAACCATCGAAGATTTGGGTTTGGTAAATGATGTGGATGGTAAACTTTTCGATGTTTTTAGAGGACGCATTATGTTTCCTTTATATGATACTGAAGGCCATGTTATTGGCTATTCAGCACGTATTTACCGTGGCGAGGCACTGGCTAAGTATATTAATACGAAAGAAACTTATCTTTATAAAAAAGGAAATTATCTTTATAATTACCATTTGGCCAAGGATGAGGCGAAACGAAGTAAAAAGTTGATTATAGTTGAAGGCCAGATGGATGCGATAAGACTTTATATTAACGGAGTTAAAAATGTTGTGGCTTTAATGGGAACGGCCTTAACAAAAGAACAAGTAGAGTTAATTAAACGTTTGCGTTGTGAGGTTATCCTAGGACTTGATGGGGACGAAGCCGGCAAAATGGCTACCTTAAAAAATGGAGAAATACTTACCCAAAATAATATTAATGTTCAAGTAATCCGAATTAATTTAAAAAAGGATCCCGATGAGTATGTGTTTACTTATGGTATTGATGGTTATTTAAAAATGATAAATAATCCCGTTGATTATTTGGATTTTAAATTAAGTACGTTACAAGATGGGATTAATTCTGAAAATACCGGGGAATTAACTAATTTTATTAATAAAGTTTTAGAAGATTTAAAAACAATAAAAGATCCGGTATATATTGAGGCTAGTTTAAATAAACTAAGTAAAAATACCGGAATTGCTAAAGAAGTTTTAAAAAGTCGCCTTAATGAAATGAGTAGTTTACAGACAATTACCCAAGAAGTATTTAAAAAAGAAAAGGTAGAAGAGCCTTTACAAACGAATTTATTGGACAAAATCACTAAAAAAATGTTATATTATATGTTAAATGACCGGAAGTACGTTTTAGAATATCAAGAAAAAGTCGGTTATTTTCCTAATAAAATTTATCGAAGTATTGCTAATGAAATTGTATTTTTTATTGGAAAGAATTATAATATAACGGTTGCTGATTTTATATCTTATATATCATATAATGAGACTTTAAATGGGGAAGTATTAAAAATATTAGATGAAGATGAAGAAATAAGTGATGATGATTTTGAGTTAATAATAAAAAGTTATCAAAGACAAAAAGATAAAGAAGATATTTTAGCATTGAAACAAAGACTGGCAACGGAATTAGATAGAGAACACCAACTAAAGATATTAGAGCAAATAAAAAATATAAAAAAAGGAAGTGTTGAGTAATGAATAAAGAATTACCAAAGGTATTAGAAAGTTTAATTGAAATTAATAAAGAAAAGGGTTATGTTAGTTTTCAAGATGTAGCGGATAAGGTTAAAGAGTATGGTCTTACCCCTAAGGATGTAAAGGTTTTATATAAAGATTTAAATGAACAAAATATTGTTTTAAAAGATGTAACTGAGGAAAAACCTAAGGTTAAAACCCCAAAGAAAACGGCTCCTAAAAAAGTTACTAGTGCCGCTAAAGAAGTAACTAAGAGTAGTGATGCTGGAGTTAAAAAAACGGGCGTTGGGGAAATTAAACCTTTAAAAGAAAGAGAAAAGGAATTAATTGAGTTAGGTAAGAAAGATGGCTTTATTACTTATGAAACTTTAGCTGAACATTTAAAAGGTCTAGATTTAGATGCTGATTCCTTAGATGAATTATATAATGCTTTAATTGAAAATAATATTGAAATTGTAAGTGATGATGATAATAGTGGTAAAAATAATACCGCTGAGGAGTTAGTATTAAGTGATGAAGAATTAACTAAAGATGTTAATATTAATGATCCGGTTCGTATGTATTTAAAAGAAATTGGTAAGATTCCTTTGCTTACTATGGAAGAGGAAATGAAATACTCAGTTGCAGCCGCCGCCGGAGATGAAGAGGCTAAAAGAATTCTGGCTGAGTCAAACTTACGTTTAGTTGTATCTATTGCTAAGAGATATGTTGGGCGTGGTCTTCTTTTCCTTGATTTAATTCAAGAAGGAAATATTGGGTTAATGAAGGCAGTTGAAAAATTCGACTATGATAAGGGCTTTAAATTTTCGACTTATGCTACATGGTGGATAAGACAGGCTATTACTCGAGCCCTTGCTGATCAAGCCCGTACGATTAGAGTTCCAGTTCATATGGTTGAAACTATCAATAAAATGGCTCGTATTCAACGTCAAATGACTTTAGAGCTAAATAGAGAACCTTCCGAAGAAGAAATTGCTAAGAAAATGGGAATATCCGTAGAAAAGGTTCGCGAAGTAATTAAAATTAGTCAAGACCCAGTATCTTTAGAAACTCCAATTGGGGAAGAAGATGATTCTCATTTAGGCGATTTCATTAAAGATGAGTTATCAATGTCGCCAGAAGAATATGCTACTAATGAAATCTTAAAAGAAGAAATTAAGAGTGTTTTACTAACGCTTCAAGAAAGAGAACAAGAAGTACTTGAACTTCGTTTTGGTCTAGTTGATGGTACTAGTCATACTTTAGAAGAAGTTGGAAAGAAATTTAATGTAACAAGAGAACGTATTAGACAAATTGAGGCTAAGGCTCTAAGAAAATTAAGACATCCATCTCGTGCTAAAAAATTAAAGGATTTTTTAACTGATTAATGTTAAGCAAAAGATTAAAAGAACTATCAAAGTTTTTAGAACCAACCGATAAAGTAGTAGATATCGGGTGTGACCATGGTTATTTAGGAATTTATGCTATCAAAGAAAAATTAGTAGAAAGTATAATTCTTACGGACATTAAAGAAACAGCCCTGGATATGGCTAGAAAAAATGTAATAAAAAATAAGATGGATATACCTATGATGATTAGTGATGGTTTGGCAAATGTTAAGGCTGATGATATAAATACCGTAGTTATCAGCGGGATGGGAACTAGTACAATCTTACATATTTTAAGTAATAAAGAAAAGTTAGTTAAGGTTAATAAGTTAATTTTACAATCTAATAATAATTTAGATACTTTAAGATATGAAGTTTTAAAATTAGGATATCAGTTAATAGATGAAAAGACCGTTAAAGATAATGATATCTGGTATGTGATTTGTTGTTTTAAAAGAACTGATAATCCTTTTTTAGATGAAAATACTATTAAATATGGTTTGATAAAAAAAGATAAAATAGATTATTTTAAGTATTTAATTGATAATAAAAAAGAGATTTTAAAAAGATTAGAAAATTCACAAAATAATAAGTTAAAAGAAGATATTTATACGGAGATAAAAACTTTAAATAAATTATTGGAAGAATGTTGGGCTATTAGTACTGATTGAATTGATTTTAGGCTTTGAAGATAAAGGAGTATCATTAACAGTGATACTTTTTATTTTGGAATTATTTAAAGTGTCGGGCTTATTAAATTCTTTAAAAATATTTAAAATACTACTTGCATTACTAATAATAGGACGAACTTGTTTATATAAAGGAATAGCCTGATTAACAATGTTTAAAGTTTTAGATATGCCACTTATTACTTTACCAAAAGTTAAACCATTAAAATTTCCAGGGTACATAATATCACCTTCTAGAATAGTATATGAAAAATAGGTTTTCTTATTGACACAATTTTGTTATAATGATAGTAAGATAATAGGTGATATTATGATTGATGCAAATAACAATACAATACCAAATCCAGTAAATACTGCAAATGTAAGTGCGGATAGTACGAATGGTAGTGGTTCAAAAAATAAAAAAACGTCGGAAAAAGAAACAAAAAGTAATTTTTTGTTAGAATTTTTATATAGTTTTGCTAATGTTTTTTATTTAGCGTACCGAGGTATTTCATATCCTTTAGAATCAATATTTAATGCTTCTTCTAAAAAAGTTGATGATGCCTATCAACAAGCAAAATTTAGAAGTAATGGTAAAGTTAAACGTGATGATGATTTAGATGTTATTGTCAAAAAAATTAAAGATTTTTTAGGAATAACGCAAAAAGAAGTTTTAAAATTAGAAGAAGAACGCCGAAAATTACAGTTGGAATTACAGCAACCAGAGGCGACGACGCCGGGAAAACCCAAAGTATATCGTTATAAGATAAAAAATACTAATGGAAAAATTGAATATGGAACCTTTACTGCCTTGTCGAAAATGGATGTTAACTCCTTTTTGCTTAATGAAGGAGTAGAAGTATATAAAATCGAAAATAATCAAATGATAGATTTTATTTATGGCGATTCATCGATGGTTGGTAGCAAATGGTCAACTAAAGATTTGATTTTCTGGTTAACTCAGTTATCAACCTATATCAAAGCCGGTATTACTTTAAATGATGCTATTAAAATTTTGATTAATCAATATGCTAAACAAAAAGATAAAAAAGTAACAATGCAGGCTATCGCCTATGAACTTACAATGGGAAATTCCTTTTCACAAGCCTTAGAAAAACAAGGAAGTAAGTTTCCACCTTTACTTATTAATATGTTAAAAGCGGCCGAAGCAACTGGTGATTTGGAGTCAACTTTAGATGATATGTCTAACTATTATACCGAAATGGAAACAACCAAAAAACAAATGGTCAGTGCCATGACTTATCCAACTATCGTTATTATTTTTGCTATTATAGTTGTATGTTTTATTATTTTGTATGTAGTTCCCCAGTTTGAAGATATATATACATCGAATGGAGTTACCGTTAGTGGGTTAACCGCAGTGGTTTTAGCAGCTAGTAAATTCTTACAAACCGATGCTTGGATGTTGTTGGTGGCTATTATTGTATTTATAATTGTTTTTTACATGGCATTTAAGAAAATAAAGGCTTTTCGTCGGGAAGTCCAAGTTGTTTTAATGCACATTCCTGTTATAAAAAATATTATTATATATAATGAAATAGCTATATTTACGAAAACTTTTGCTTCTCTTTTGAAAAATAACGTTTATATTACGCAAAGTGTTGAAATCTTAAGTAAGATAACTAATAATGAAATTTATAAAGAAATAATGTATAATACTATTAATAACATTGTTGTCGGTGATAAAATATCTAAGGCTTTTAAAGACCATTGGGCAGTACCAGATGTTGCTTATAATATGATAGTTACGGGTGAGTCGACTGGCGAACTGGCAGAGATGATGGATAGAGTAAGTCATTATTATCAAGAACAGCACGCTTCCATTGTTAGTAATATCAAGAGTTTTATCGAACCATTAACTATTGTTTTCTTGGCTGTAGTAGTCGGAGGAATTATTATTGCTATCTTAGTGCCAATGTTTGAAATGTACAATCAAGTATCAGGGGGAGGAATGTAATGAATAATATAATTTATTCAATCTATATGTTTGTAGTAGGAACTATTATGGGTTCCTTCTTTAATGTTGTCGGTAATAGATTAAGTGTTAATAAGTCAGTTGTTAAACCAAGAAGTCATTGTGAGACTTGTGGACATATTTTAGAGTGGTTTGAATTAATACCGATAATTTCTTTTCTAGTTCAAGGAGGTAAATGTCGGAAATGTCAGACTAAATTATCTTGGTGGTATCCTTTAATAGAAATAATTACTGGATTATTTTATCTGGGATGTTATTTATATTATGGATTTTCTTATAATTTATTAATGGCCTTAGTAATAAGTAGCGTTCTAATAATAACTTGTATAAGTGATTTTAATTATTTAATTATATTAGATGAAGTTTTAGTAGTTGGGAGTATTTTAGTTCTAATAATATCTTTTTTACAAGGGGGATTTAATAATTTAGTTATATCATTATTAAGTGGTCTATTGTTATTTTTCTTCATGTTATTAGTTAAAATTGTAGGAGATAAGTCCTTTAAAAGAGAATCTTTGGGCGGTGGTGATATTAAGTTATCCTTCTTTATCGGGGCGGTTTTAGGTTATAAATTGGCCTTTATTAATTTAATTTTAGCCAGTTTCTTAGCCTTACCGGTAGCATTTTTCTATTTGATTAAGTTAAAGGACAGAGAAGTTCCGTTTGGACCTTTCTTAATTGTTGCTACTTTTATAATTTATATCTTTTCGCCAGAGATTTTAGAATTTATTGATTTATTAATATATTTATAAAAAAAGCCATATTTGTTTATGACTTTTTTTATGTCTTTTTATATAGTCTGTTAGTCCAACTAAAGCTGATTAATTATTTTTTAGATGCCTTTAAAGATACTGATTTTAAG
>CAKOSD010000071.1 GCA_934101745.1 uncultured Bacilli bacterium
GTTAATGATAGAGATACATATGAATATCTTAAAGAAAATCATATTAATATTTTTCACGGCACTAACGCTAATGCTATCCCAGGTATAGCAAAGTATGGCTTAAGAAGTGCTAGCAAAATAAAAGAAGCAAACGAAAAAATTTTATCGGGTGAGGCATCTACGCGCATTAACGACGAGCGTGATTTTATAAGCGTTACTGATGTTTTAGAAGTGGCTTGGGATTATATGCAAATAGATACAAGGGCTTTTCCCATTATTGTAGGAACAACCGAGGAAGAAATGAGAAAAAATGATGTATGGACGTGTAATGTAGACTCTGATGTATCAGAAATTGGCATAGAAAATCAATTACCTTTAAAGACAATAAAATGTGTCATGGTACCAAAAGATAAAGTGGAGTATGTTAAAACTTTATTTAGTAATACTAATATTAATGTTTTAGGTATTTCCAATATAAATGAAAGATATTTTTGGCTTGATCCTTTTTTAGGATATCAATTTGTTCGTGAAAAGTATGAAACCTATAAGGAAAATAAAAGAACTGAACCTATTGATAAAATAAGCAACAAAGAATTAGTCCAAAATGCTTGTTTAAGAGTTAAAAGTAAAATACAAAAAATGTATAATTGGATAACAATGGTAAAAGAAAGAGAAGAAGTTAAAAATGACAGTAAAAGATTATGATTTAGCCAAAGAAATTTTAATGATTTTACCTTATATAGATAAAGAATACTTAATAAAAATACCTCAAGATTTTATAAATAATCTAGTTGATTTAGCATCCCTTAGTAATAAAAATTTTACTTTTGAAAAAGGTAAAAATTTTAAAGAAATGGATATATCTAGTGAATGTAAGGATTTTTTAGCAATACTTATATTTAATGAATCTGATATAGAAGAAAGAAAAAATTTACTTAACATATGGAATTATAATGATGTAAATAGTAATTAACTATTTAAATATCATTTAATTCTTTTTTTATCTTACTATTAATATAATTAATAGGTGATAATATTTGAAAATATGTGTATATGCTATTTGTAAGAACGAAGAAAAGTTTATAAAAAGATGGTATGATTCGGTAAAGAGGGCAGATGGAATATATGTTTTAGATACCGGTTCTACTGATAACTCTGTTAAGTTATTAAAGTCTTTAGGAGTTACGGTTAAACAAGAAATAATAAAACCGTGGCGTTTTGATGTAGCCCGCAATAAATCTTTAGAGATGATACCTGATAATTATGATGTCTGTGTTTGTCTAGATTTAGATGAAGTTTTAGTAAGTGGTTGGTATGAGGTTGTACAAGCCCTTTGGAAGGATGGCTTAACGAGAATTAGATATGTTTATAACTGGTCATTAGATAAGAATAATAATCCCATAATAAGTTTTTATGGCGAAAAAATTCATGCGAGAAAAGGTTTTACTTGGGTTAATCCAGTTCATGAAATATTAAAATATAAGGGGGAAGAAAAATATTTATATACTGAAAAAATAATAGTTAATCATTATCCTGATAGTATGAAAAGCAGAAGTTCTTATTTACCTTTATTAGAACTAGCAATAAAAGAAAATCCGGAAAATGACCGTAATATGCATTACTTAGGAAGAGAATATATGTATTATGGAAAGTATGAAGAAGCCATTACTACTTTAGAAAAACATTTAAATTTAAAAAGTGCTATTTGGAAAGATGAAAGATGTGCCTCCATGCGTTTTATTGCTAGGTGTTATATGAAACTAAATCGTCCTAAAGAGGCTTTAATGTGGGCAAATATGGCGATAAAAGAAAGTCCTTATCTTAGAGATCCTTATATGGAAAAAGCCTTAATTACATATGAATTAAAAAAATATAAAGAAACCGAAAAACTATGTTTAGAGGCTTTAAAAATAAAGAAACATCCCAAAACTTATATAAACGAAGCATTTACTACGGATTTAAATATATATGATATCTTAGCGGTGGTTTGTTTTAATAATGGTAAATATCGAAGTTCTTTAAGATATATAAATAAAGCTTTAGAATTAGATAATGATAATGAAAGATTAAATAATAATAAAAAAATTATTGAAAATGTTTTAATTGCTATTTAGATATAGAAATATATCTGCGTTCTTATCTTTTTGGTTAATAGTGCTGTATTGTTTGATTGTAGTAAATCACTTGATAATTAAATTAATTGGCTAGTTAAAAGTATTATAAAAGGATGATTTTCATCATCCGAGAGTGATTCGCACTATCAAATTTATTATCTTCCAATACTATTAAAATAACCATTATTTTGATGAAGAATCATTATGACTAAGAATACGCCCGTATCCTTTATCTTCTGTATCATCAGCACTATAGTTTTGTGATTCCATGTTGAATTCTTCTTGAATAGTAGGAAGGTGTTCACAAACTACTGAATTAGTATATATTTTAGAAGTATCAACTGACTCTGGAGCCTTATTCATAACTTTCTTTAAGTACTCTTCATTAAGTTCTTTGATTGTATTATTTCTAATGTTCTCACGAATTTTAAATTCTAAATCAATTAGTCTATTATAAAAATTATTATTTTCAATTATAAGTTCATTAGTACTTGAACTAGCAATAATATATTCTACATATTCATTTGCTAATTCATTAAGAGCATTTATATCATCTTCACAATTAGGATAAGGATTAGCGAAAATAAGTTTTATATTTTCAGCAATTAACTGCACAAACTTAGATGCTTGTTTATCATTTTGCTCATTATCAATATTATTTCCTTTTCCTTTCGTACAATCAATGCTTTTTTCTTTTTGTAAGCGTTTTTTAAATTCGCTAGAAATATTTTCTTGAATAATATCCATCTCTAAATAATGTTTTAATTCTTGTTCCAAGTCATCAATATCTTTGTCTAATAATAGATATTTTACTTCTTTTTCGATATCTTCAATTTCATTTTCTATTTTATTGTCATTAAATTGGCATAATATAGTCGATATAATTCCCATTATAAGGGTTATAATATTCAGAACAATAAATAGAAAACTAGCTGTACAAATGGACAAGACGCCAAAAATACCGTTTAATGCCAAAAATACCATCCTACAAATGAGTAATATGGATTTTTGATTATTCTCTTTTTCTAGTCTTTTTTCTTTTTCTTCTTCTAAATGTTTGTTAAAAAGTTTCTCGCCATAATCATCTTTTATTACGGTACTATCATTTAAAACAGTGTAATGTAACTCATAGTCTTGATTCATCTTATAATACCACTCTTTATTATTTTTTATTTCTTTATAACAAATTAAAGCCTCTTCTTTATTATGTAATTTACCTGTACTTAAATAATTTTTAACTGTCGGCCAAATCCTGTATTTATGTTTATTAATTTCTCGCTCAACAACATTATAGTTTTGGGTATAATATTCTTCTAAGTAATCAGCGTTGTACTTTTTCATAATTCTCTCTTCTTTCTTAAGTTAATAGTAATTACTTTAGCGTATTATTATTTTCTTGTCAATTAAACATGTATTTTATTGTTAGATGTTATATGAAACTAAATCGTTCTAAAGAGGCTTTAAAAATAAAGAAACATCCCAAAACTTATATTAATGAGGCTTTCACTACGGATTTAAATATATATGATATCTTAGCCGTGGTTTGTTTTAATAATGGTAAATATCGAAGTTCTTTAAGATATATAAATAAGGCTTTAGAATTAGATAAAGATAATGAAAGATTAAATAATAATAAGAAACTAATTGAACAATCAATAAATTATAATTCTTGAATACGAAAAATAGAGAGCTTTTAACTCTCTATTAGTTATTTGGTTTAAGTTTGCGAGCACTGCCAGTATCATTTGTAGGTACTTGTAAATCTGCTTGAAACTGTTCTTCAACTGTTGGAATATGTCCGTTAACTACTGGACCACTATAAACTTGTTTAGTTTGTTCTACAGCTTTAGCTCCATCTTTTATAATATCAGATAAATAACCATCATTGTATTTACGCATTTTGTTAATTTCCATATTTCTTTTGATTTTTGCTTCTAAATCATTAAGTTTACCATAAAAGTCTTTGCTACCAGATAGTTTTAAGGCAATTTTACTAGTTAGGTTTGCTTCTTGTTCTTTTACGATGCTTTCTACATATTCATTGGCTAAACTGTGAAGGGTATCAAGATCTTCTTCACAATTAGGATATGGATTAGCAATAATACTTTTCATATCTTCACCTACAAGTTTAACAAAGGCTGATGCGTGTTCTTCGTTTTGTCTTTTAATGATTTCTTCATCTTGATTTGTGCCTCTTTCAGTTAGTTCTTTATCGACATAATCTTTTAGAGAACCAACTGCCTTTGCTTTGTTTTGGGTGCCAATTTTTGCTAATATTTTTTCTTTTAATTTACTAATAATTTTGCTTTTTGAATGCTTAATACCAAGGCCAAACTCTAATGTTTCTTGTAAATCATCAACTTTTTTATCAACAATTATTTTTTTGAAAAACGCAAAATTTCCAGCCATAATTCCCACTGTCGATAATGCCCAAATGACGAAATCAAAAACATTTGGTAATGTCTCTGTTAAAGTATGATAGTAATTACTAAAATTAATTATTTTAGCGACAATACTATTCATAAATGGGGCATATCCAAAGATTGTAACAAAAAATAAAGCAATATCTATTAAAGATACAAATATTACAAATTCGTCATTATCATTATATCTGTAGTTTATATCATAATACCATTTTTTGTTTTTTTGCATATTATCATAGCAAATTTGCATTTCTTCTTTATTTTTTATTTTGCCAGTACTTAACCATTCAGTAACAACTTGCCACTCGTAATTATCGGCATTGTTACCCATTCTATTTTTTTCAAGTAATTCAATATTATATTTTTCCATTTGAAATTTTCCCCTTCCTTAAACGGTGATACCTACTATATCCTTTATTTTCATGGTTGTCAATATTAAATATCATGATTAACTTAGGTTGAAATTAAACATTTATACAAACTAATTTGTTTACTTATTGTTATTCTTATTTAGATGCGATATAATTTTAGTATTAAGAAAGTAGGTATTATGAAGATAAGTGTAGGAGTGTCTAATAGACATTGTCATTTAACAAAAGAAGTATATGAGAAGTTATTTGGTAAGAGTGAATTAACTTTTAAAAGAGCCTTAAATCAACCAGGACAATTTGCAGCGGAAGAAACAGTAATTATAAAAGGACCAAAGGGTTCAATTGAGAAGGTTAGAGTCTTAGGACCTTTCCGTTCTTATAATCAAGTAGAAGTATCAAAAACTGATGCTTATAAGTTAGGAATAAATCCGCCGGTTCGAAAAAGTGGGCATTTAGACGGCGCTAGCGAACTAGAAATAATTGGTCCTAAAGATAAGATTATTCTTCCTTGTGGGATAATTGCTAATCGTCATATTCATATATCTGATGCCCTTGCTAAGGAGTGGGGTGTTGTTGATGATGAGCCAGTTGGGGTGATTATCGATGGTGAAAAGCAAGGTTTAATTGAGGCTTTCTTTAAAACTAGTAGTGATGGATATTTAGAGATTCACTTAGATACTGATGATGCGAATGGATTTTTACTTAAACAAAATGATACAGTAGAAATTAAATTTAAGAAAAAAGATTAATGCTTATTAAAAGGATACTTTAAGTGGTGTTCTTTTTTCTATATTCTAAAGAAATTACTATTATTTTGGTTATAAGTTATGGTAAAATAATTAAAGTAGAATGGTAGGTGTGAGAATAAGGATAGGGATGATGAGGATAAAAAATGTTAGAAAGGAAAAAGAAAGGTGAAGAAAAAAAGTAAGGGATTTTCCATTCCTGAGCTATTGGCAGTTATTGTAATTATGGGCATTTTAATTACGATTGCCACCGCCAGTTATAATGGAATTAGTAGGTCTATGAAAGAAAAGACTTACAATAATAAAGTTAATTTAATTAAAACTAAAGCCTTAGAGTATGCTGCTGATAACGGGGTTGACGTGGCTACGATAAGTGTGGCTAAGTTAATTAGCGAAGGTTATTTAGAAGTAGAAAATGAAACCGATGGTAATGAAAAAATGAATAATCCGTTGGGTGGTTA
>CAKOSD010000072.1 GCA_934101745.1 uncultured Bacilli bacterium
GTATAACCACTCATATACTTGGAGGGCCTTAAACTTTTTTTCACCAATATTAATAAAATATTCTTCTAAATCACTTCGTTTTAAACCATATATATTTTTCATAATAATTCACTTCATTTCTTCTTTGTTATTATACCTTAAAATAATATCCTTCTCAAGAAAAAAAGGTTTCACTTAAGATGCATAATTACCTTTAAGTGAAACGTCAATTTATTAATTTGTACTGGAAGTATTTTCTACCGTTTCGGTAGTATTAGTAGTTGTATCACTGGAAGCCTCAGAGGCACTGCTGGCCTGGTTAGTACCACCATTACAATCTCCGTCTTCACAAACTTCACCGTAAGTATAAATTTTTAAAGAAAGAGTTTTTCCTATTTCGGATTCAGGAGTATCTTCATCAATCCAAATTTTAATATTATGAGTATCGTATTTAGAAGGGGCTAAAGTTAGACCTTGTTTTAAAATAGTGCGACCCGCGCTATCTTTAGTTGTTATACTTCCCAGGGTAAAGGGAGTTCCACTATCTAAGGAAACTTTAATATAATTATAGTTTAATTTATTGGTACTAGTATCTTGGGGATTATCATATAAGGCAATGTAATATGTAAGTGGTAAGGTGCCATTGTTGGCAACGGAGAAAGAATATCCTTTAGTAAGCAGGCCTTCATTATCATCAACGGGAGTATTATTATCCGAAATAACCGTACTACCATTATAGGCCGAAAGTTGCATAATTAAACTACCTGACTGAACCGTTTGCTCTTCTGATTGATCAACTTTCATAAATAAAGCATAACTAACGCTTAAAATACCGACAACCATTACGCATACTGATAACGCAACTATTCGTGTTTGTTTTTTTATAATTTCAGTATAATTCATAATAAATCACAATCCCTTAACTCTATTTTTTCTTATAACTCAATTATAACTTATATTTTTAAAAATTACTACCATATTTTTTTATTTTATGTATTCTAAAGATGAAATTACTATTTTTAGATATTATTATTTATTATGCAGATTTTTAATAAATATATCCTCTATATAAATAATGAAAATATTCTATAAACTTATTATGTTTTATAGATATATAGATTACTAAATTTAAATAAATTAAGCAAGTATAATTAATGGATGATAGTGTAAAAATGTTTTGGAATTTTAGATGTTAAAATTATGATGATTTATTAAGAACTATAAACATAAGATTATTGCTGTTTTTCGATAGAAGAAACTCCCTCACTGAGTGTTTAGGTATATTATACAAGATACAAGAATTTCTTATTTTTTTATGTATTTTTCCAAAACATTTTTACACTATCCAAATTGTATCTAGACAAGCCTCTTAAAAGGTGATATCATGCGATTACAGCCAGTTAAGACTGGTAACTTAGGGGGAGATTTGGCTATGTTAAATAAAGACATGGAGTATAAAAAATATTTAGATAGTGTCTTTGAAAAGACTGATGAATATTATTATATAAATTTAGAAACGAAAGAGGTAACACCCAGTTATATGAGTACCAATGGTATTGATGGATGTGGCTTAAACTATATTTTTAAGGATAATATATTAAGAAATATTCAAGGAGACCCAATTATAGAGACCGAAGTTGATTCTGTTTATAATTCTTCTAGTGGTGTTTTTGCCTGTGGAACCGGTTCTATAATTCATCTATTTAATGGAATAATTGGTAAAGAGATATATAGAAGTCCTAGTAGTGCAATAATTTTGACTAGTTATAAAGGTTATAATCTCTTAGAAATTTCTACTGGCGACTCTTCAGTTTATGAATATGCTCTTATTAATCCATTGGGAGAAAAAGTCTTTAGTACAAAACGTACAGATGATGTAAGATTTAAGTTAGTCGAACAAGAAGGCCTTTTAAAGCTTCACAGTGATTACAGTCTCCTACTTCTTTATGTAGATAAGATTATTTTACCAGAGGGAAAACTAAGAAATGATAGTCCCATTCGTTCAATTAAGTCTTATTATTGTACACCAGAAATAGTAAATTTATTAAATTGCTTTCAAATACCTAAAGATAATCAAGAACAAATAATTTTTATATCACGGAGGTTAGAGTCAAACATTCGGATTAGATATAATGCTAGTTTTTTAGAAATCTTTTATGAAGATATATGTGGGAAAAGGGCGCTTGTCGCCGCTCGTAATGGTAAAATATTATATAATGATTCAGCCGATTATATCTTTATAAAAAGAGTAGAAACCATTTTTAATGATGAAACGATAATGATTCCTAGCAGCCTTGATAAGAAAAATGATTTAGTTTATTATGACAAAGAAGGCCATGAATTAAGTCGTTTTATCAATGTTGATGGTTTTGTTAAGGTTGATAAAATTATGACCAATCTTTATAAGTTGGGCAAATTAACTGAGCTTCGTCAAGATTATACTCATACAGGATCTCGTGGTTTTCTTCATTTTAAAATAAATGATAAATTTTATCGTACCGAAAGTTACTATTCTTGTGGTCGACTAAAAATTATGGATGAAACCACTTCCCTACTTGGTTATCTTGATGAATTTGGCAATATTTTAATAGAGCCTCAATATAATTCTGCCTCTGATTTTTATTATGGTACGGCTGAAGTAATGACTTCTTTTACAAAATATAAAAGTGTAATAAGTACAAATGGTGAATCTTTATCATATTCAGATGAGGAACAACGCAAAAAGTTTAATAACCATTATAAAGGTTTCTTTGAAAAAATTTATAACCTGCCAGTATCACAGCAGTTAGCATATCTTTTCTACCAAGAAGCCGAAAATTTTTTAGGCGACAGTGTTTACTATTATTATGATATTAAAACGGGCGAATTAAAGAAAAGCAAATATGAACCCGTAAGACAGTATCAAAATTACTTAATTTATATTTATTATGGAATATTTCCTAAGGCTGGTTATTATGCTTTGGATAAAAGAACAGACAAGAAAACATTTTTAGGATATCTTAGTAATCAGACTTATTTTGGCGATGATTACTTTGTAGTTAATGATACTACTTATTATCCTTTAGATGAACTTATTAACTTAGGACATTTTAGTTTACTTTATCGAAGACTTAAAGATGGTATTAAATTATTAAGTCAAAAAGAATATTTAAGAAGCCAAAAATTGGGCCAATTAAAGGAAAAATTGGACGAGAAATCACCAAAAGAAATGAATGCTGAACTCGAAAAAGAAAGAGCTGAACTTTTAAGAAGAAAAAAAGAATATATGAGATTAGAAGAAGAAAAAGCACTACTTCAAGACAAGATAAAAGAACTTGAGGCTCGGCAAAGGAAACTACATATTAAGCATACCTTGCCGCTTCCTGCTGATTTCTTTCTTCTGGCTAGTGATTTTAAATATATTAACCCCCGTTACTTAAAAGATTTAAGAGATTATGATTTAATGATGGCGGATTTTACCGATTGCATGTTAAGAAATACTAATCTAAGTGGTACGAATGCCGTAATTGATCCCCAAAAAGTTTATGAAAAAGATTTAAGCAATAGCAATCTATCGGAAGTAACTTTAATTAATTATGATTTTCAGGGTGTTAGAATAGAAAATACCATCTTTACTGATGATTTTGCCGAAGTTTACCAAGGAGATGTGATAAAATTAAAAAGAACATTAAAGAAATAGAGGTTCTTATAGAAATAGAAATTGAACGATTAGATGATTTGGGACGAAGAATATGTTATGTTAATAATAAAATCACTTTTATACCTAATTATTTAGTTGGTAATCTATTAAGCAAACTTCTTGCGTAACTAGTCATAGACAAAAATTATAGAAACAGCATATCTGTAAAAATCGGTTATAAAATGTATCTACTTTATTTCTATATTTTTCGTCAATAATTTTGAAAATTTGTTTTATCCTTAACCGAAATTTGCTTGCAAATTAACTTATAAATGCTATACTAAATATTGAAATCCTTTAGGATTTAGGAAGGAAATGAAATTTTATGGAATTAAAAGGAAGTCAAACAGAGAAAAATTTACTTGCCGCATTTGCTGGAGAATCACAAGCAAGAAATAAATATACTTTCTATGCTTCTAAGGCTAGAAAAGATGGTTATGAACAATATGCGGAGATTTTTGAAGAAACAGCTAACAATGAAAAAGAACATGCTAAATTGTGGTTTAAAGAATTGCATGATGGCAAGATTCCTACTACATTAGAAAATTTAGAAGATGCTGCTAATGGCGAAAATTACGAATGGACTGATATGTACCAAGAATTTGCAAAAACTGCTCGTGAAGAAGGCTTTTTAGAACTTGCTAAAAAATTTGAGGCTGTTGGGGAAATTGAACGTCATCATGAAGAAAGATATCGTAAGCTTATTAGTAATATCGAAGGTGGAGTAGTTTTCTCAAGTGATGATGATAGAATTTGGCAATGTCGTAATTGTGGGCATATTGTTATTGGTAAATATGCACCAGAAGTTTGCCCAGTATGCAATCATCCGCAAAGTTTCTTTGAAATTAAAAAAGAAAATTACTAAAATCTTAAATTTAACAGGGTTAGCCCTGTTTTTTTAATTTATAATTTATATCTTTAAAACATAAAATTACTTGGAGGATATAAATGAATAAAAAATATAATTTTTATAATGTATTATTTATATTTATTTTAGGAACGTTACTACATTTTACTTATAATTGGTCAAATAATAATTTTATTGTTGGTCTTTTTAGTTCTACTAACGAATCTATTTTTTCACATACTAAATTACTTATTTTACCTACTTTTATTTTCTATATATTATTTTATAAAGAGAATAAAGTTATATTAAATAAAAATAAGTTTTTTAGTAGTATGATTATCCAATTAATAAGCAGTATCTTAAGTATGATTTTAATTTACTATACAGCAAGATTTGGATTTAATATAGAAAGTCTTTGGTTTGATATATTCTTATTTTTCTTAAGTATTGTTATTGGTTTAACTTTGAGTATTCATTATTATAAATATAGTAAAAAAAGTATTAATTATAAAATATGGAGTTTGATTATTATTGGTTTAATGATTATTTTTACAATCAATCCTTTAAATTTTCCATTTTTTATATTTAAAAAAACTAGGTTACCATAGTCTCAGACTGTTGACAAATTAAATTTTGTTAATGGTCTTTTTTTATGCTTTTTTGTTATAACATTATTGGAATATACGAGAAAGTAAGTGATATTATGGCATGCCCAAACAAAATTTTAAAAACGATTGTATAATTTTTAATACATTAAATGATTTAGTACCTCAAGACCATTTGGTAAGAAAATTGGACAACTGTATAGATTTTACTTTTATTGAAGATTTAGTAAAGGATTTATATAGTCCATTTGGAAGACCAAGCATTCCCCCTGTGGTACTTTTTAAGTTGATTTTTATTAACATAATATTTTGTATAAATTTAATGAGAAGAACTTGCGAAGAATGCAAAGTAAATATTGCCTATTGCTGGTTTTTAGGTTTATCTATGTACGATGAAATTCCTAACTATTCTACCTGGAGCCAAAACTACATAAGAAGATATAAAGAAAGTAATGTTTTTGATAAAATTTTTGAGACCATTTTAAATCAAGCCCCAAAATATAAATTTATAGATTGTGAAACAGTATTTGGAGATGGTACTCATCAAAAAGCCAATGCCAATAAAAATAAACATCAAGATGTTGAAGTAGAGATAACTAAAAAAGTATATGAAGATAAATTGCTAGAAGAGATAAATGAAGATAGAATAAAACATGGAAAAAAGCCAATTGAAGATATAACTAAAAAAGGAGTTATGTTTGATGAAGAAACTGGTGAATTAAAAGAAAATATTGAAACAAAGCATATTAAAGAAAGTTTAACTGACCCAGAAAGTGGTTGCTTTGAGTGTGTAAGTAATTCTGTGTAAATGGAATCTAACCACGATATTTTGAAACCTTAATTGGTTTCTTTTTTGTTATTTAAATAATAACATATAATATTTAATTTTCAAAGAACTAAATTCTTCCATCAAACATAATAGATAA
>CAKOSD010000073.1 GCA_934101745.1 uncultured Bacilli bacterium
CAATTATTTATAAATTATTTAATCAAAACGATGTTATTATTCCTGCTGATGTTGCTGGTTTAATGTTAAGTGCTATTTTATCGGATACCTTATTACTTAAGAGTCCAACAACTACGGATATGGATGTAGAAGTGGCTCGTAAATTGGCAGCTATTGCTAACCTTGATATTCAAGAGTATGGTATGGCTATGTTAAAAGCAGGTTCTTCCATAGCGGGTATGACAATTTCTGAAATTGTTGAACAGGATTTCAAAACCTTTAAACTAGGTGAAACTTCTATTGGTATTGGGCAAGTAATGACTTTGGATTTTGAAGAGATTGCCAAAGATATGCCTAAATATGTTGCTCATTTAGATGAGATGTGTGTTAAAAACAATTATAAATTGGCTGTCTTATTTGTAACTGATGCGGTTAAAAATGGTTCGTACTTACTTTACAGTACTGGTTCTGAGGCCGTTGTTGCTGAGGCATATAAAATCAAAGAAGTGGCTGAAGGAACATATTTACCAGATATGGTTTCTCGCAAGAAACAAATGTATCCTGCTTTAGCAGCCGTTATATCTAATAATTAATTAAGAAATAAAGAAAGTTTTTAGAGTGAGGCTTTCTTTTTTTGATGGAAAAATAATTTTAGTTGTTTTCTTATTGATTTATGATTTCTTCCCACCCGCCACTCCCAGAGTTGGTTATACTTTTTAAAAAGTTTTTCAATTAATATAAATTAGATAGAACTTTATATATCTTAACTATAATTAAATATATAAAAATTAAAGGGTTTTAAGAGAATTAAAATTATATAAAAGCGTAAAATGTATAATGATAGCAACAACTAACCATAATTTAAAATACCATTTCTTAGTCTTATGATGCCAAATTACCATCCCAAGGCTACCGCCAATAAAGCCACCTAAAATAAATGAAAATAGTAAAGTTTTTTCACTAATCCGCCATTTATGTTTTATTGCTAACCCTTTATCAATTCCTAAGATAATAAAACTTAAAACATTTATAAAAAGATAATAATATAAAAGATACATCCTAATCACCTATAATAATTATAAATTAAATTTAAAAATATGGTAAGATAATAGTATATAATTTAAAGAAAGGATAGACTTATGTCTATATAATAAAATATGAAAGCACTTATTACTGGAGCCTCAAGCGGTCTAGGCCGTGATATGGCTAAATATTTATCCCACTTAGGCTGGGACTTAATAATTGTTGCCCGTCGGGAAGAAAGATTAAAAGAATTACAAAAAACATTAAAAACTAAGGTTGAAATTATTTCTCTTGATTTAGGAATAGAAGAAAATTGCTATAAATTATATGAACTAACTAAAGATAAAAATATTGACTTACTAATTAATAATGCTGGTTTTGGTTTGTTTGGATTAACTACCGATACCAGTCTTGACCGGGAATTAGAAATGATAAATTTAAATATCAAGGCTGTGCATATATTAACTAAACTATTTCTACAAGACTTTTATCAAAAAGATCAAGGACAGATATTAAATGTTGCTTCTTCGGCTGGATTTTTAGCTGGACCCCGCTTAAATACATATTATGCCACCAAAAATTATGTTTTAAAATTTACTTTAGCCATTTATGAAGAACTAAGACATCAAAAAAGTCATGTAAAAATTTCTTGCTTATGTCCCGGACCGGTAGCCACTGAATTTAACAAAGTAGCGGGAGGCAAATTTAATATTGAAGAAAAAAAATCTTACCAAGTAGCCAAATATGCCATTGATAAGACTCTTCAAAATAAACTTATAATAGTACCAGGCCTAAGCGTTCGCCTCGGTTTATTCTTCAATCGCTTTATTCCCACCAAATTATCTTTAAAAATAGTTTATCATATTCAAGAACGAAAAGTAAAAAAACATTAAAATTTTTAATTGGGATAATTATTTACTTCTAACATTAATTCTTTTACGAGTTAATGTTTTATTTTTTCTCTTTTTATGAGCGATTTCGACAGCCTCTTCTACTAGATATTCTTGCAATCCATCATCAACCGGACTCTCAATAAAATGTTCCTCAATTTCGGGAATATCACTTAATTCTTCACTATCCAAAATTATATAATTTCTGACATTATGTTTGGTAATATAATCCATAATTTCAACTGCCTTATTATAATCAATAAAATCAGTTTTTCCTAAAATTATAAATCCCATCCTTCTTAAAGCCGTTTCTAATTGTTGAAAATCATCATCAAAACGTAGTGAAGATGTCATTACAATCTTACCATTGGTTGCATTTGTTAATCTCTTCAATAAAAACAAAGCATTAGTATCAATTCCAAATTGTTTATAAATATCTTTAGAACTACTGTTTTTTCTACTATTATAATTTGTTAAAACCCCTTCAATTTCTAAAAAAATAATTGTTTCCATAAAATCACCAGCGCTTATTATAAATAATATTTTATATTTTGTATATACTAATAATGGTGATAGTATGGAAAATAGTAAAAATAATTCAAAAAATATCTTGAATCAGGAAAAAGTAAACTATAAAATGTTAATTTTGTTTATTGGCTTTGCTCTAGCCGCTGGCTTTTTAGGCTCTCTACTTGGAGGCAATATGTCCTCGTTTAAAACCTTGAAAAAGCCATTTTTTACCCCGCCCTCAATTGCCTTTCCCATTATCTGGACAATGCTTTATATTTTAATGGGAGTATCTTCTTATCTCATTTGCTGTAATAAAACGGATAAGAAATTTAAGAAAAGAGCCTGTTTCTTTTATTTAATACAATTATTAGTAAACACCCTTTGGTCATTATTTTTCTTTCGCTTTGGATGGTACCTTTTTGCCTTTTTCTGGTTATTACTTCTTATTGCTTTAGTTATTGTAATGATAATAAAATTCTACAAACTAAAACCTTTAGCGGCCTACCTCCAAATACCTTATCTATTATGGTTAATAATTGCGGGCATTTTAAATATTTCAATTGTAATACTTAATTAAAAAGTACTTCTTAACAAATTTAGTCTATCAAAAAAGATAGATGTTTTTTCTATCTTTAGATTCTTAGGTATTATTTTCTATAATTTGCTTTAACTTCCTCTAAATTCTTTATTTCCCAAGCTAAATACTCTTTTAAATAAGGATTGTCAGTTTTACTTAAATCATTTTGTAGTTCTTCGGTAGTTTTTCTTCTAACCGCTCCATTATCATTAACATAAATTATATTTAAAAGTTTAAACATTTTTGCTTCTAAAATATCTGGATTTTCTTGAATCATTGTATCTAATAATTCATGAGTATATACAATATTCCTATTATTTTTTAAGAAATTTTCCCCATTTAATTTAACATTTTCATCTTTATTAGCACTCTCGTAAAGTCCAAAGTCTTCAATAAATTTAGGTATTCCTAGTTTAGAATTAAATATCCCATTTACTTTTCCATATCTTTGGACTGTATCCATGTATAAAGTATTGAGATATCTGGTTTTATCCTTTTCACTAATCAGGTTTCCTAAATTTTTTGCTAAATTATTCACATAGCGAAAGGCCCAAAAATTAGCCGTATTTTCTTCAAAATTTAAAGTGTAATTATCATTTTTATAAATGTTACCATAGTTATATTCCGAGCATAGCAAGCGACAAGCCTTTTCTATACAGTGTTCCATATTATAGGCTATATTTTTGTCGATTGTTCCGTTTATTAAACATTCTTTTATATAACAATGACATAATTCGTGAGTAATAGTAAAAATCAAATTTAAAGGTGATTCATTTTGGTTAAAAACTTCTGAGATATAACTGTCACTTAAGTTAAATGCGTCTTTGCTGATGCTAGCGCCCAAGGTCTTACTTTTTTTATCATACATTGCTATAAAAACATTGGCATCCTTTATTCCTAATTCTTTGGCTACACTTTTAGTATAGTTTTTTAATAATATCTTATAACTATCGTAACTTAAATAACCCCTGCCTTCATCTAACAAATAATAAAAATTTTTTGCTGAAAAACAACTCAAGAACTTAGGCAAGTCTTTGTCATAGCGGAATAGAATATTTACCAGTTCTTGATCTTTTTTATCGTTAATAAACCTGTCAAAGTAGATTATAAAATCTAATCTGAAATCTCTAATTACGGCATCTAATTGATACTTTTCTTTAAACTCTTTATATTTGAGACTGTCATAGTCAGAAAAATAAATACGTGCTAATCTCGGTTCTAGTATTAATTTTTCAGGGTACCTATTTTCCAATTCTTCTAAATAAGAATCAACCTCGTAAAAATTTCGCATATCTTCTATTACATATCTACAAGCCTCGCACTTGAATTCAGAATTAATATTATTTAGATATCCACATATAGGACACTTAAAAATCACGATTAATTTAAATCTCTCTTTCTTATGGCCTCACTATACCATAAACATTCATCTTTTTCTCTATCTTTTAACATTAAAAAATTATTAATCATTTTATATGTTTTGGGATTCATGCTTTTGATATTATAACCAGTTAACGGTGAATCATCTTCGATACGTCCAAGCAAATAATCACAAGAAGTATTTAAATAATCGGCAATCTTTATTAAAGCCTCACAACTAGGTTGGGCTTTCCCTGATTCATAAGCACTGATAGTCTCTTGCTTAACATTAATAACTCTAGCCAAATCTACTTGCGTAATCTTTCTTTTAATTCTAATTTTTTTAATATTATTCATAAATCATCCTACCATTTCTATCTATATTATAATATAGGTAACATTAATTGTAAACCAACCTTAAAAATTAATTTTACTATAAAAACTTTAGTTATCTTTCAAAAATGTCTTGTTAATTTATAAAATTTAGAGTACTCTATATATCTATAAAACATAATAAGTCTTAATAGTTATTTTCATTATTTATATAGGGTGGCTTTTCGTCTTTCTTTCTAAATACTTTGCCTTTTTTAAATCACTTAACTCTTTATTAAAATTTAAGTGCAAAAATTTTTCCTAAACCATAAATTTATGATACAATAACGACTTGAGTGAGTGATATTATGCTTAAATTAAACCCTAAAGAAATTGCTGATTTATTAGAAATAAACAAAAGTATTCTTTTTAAAATTAAAGTAAAACGAAAAACTTGTATTTTTAATATAATGAAAACTGCTAATCGTGATTATTATTTATCCGGTAAAGATGAAAAAGATCTAACTCCTGCTAATAAAGAAGAACTATCTACAGCTGAAGAAAAGATAGAAGGATATTATCAAGACCTAGTTCCTTTGACTAATGAATTTATTTATCATAATGAAATAAAAAGAATATTACAGGGTAACAATACCGGCTACTACATAAATCCCTTAGTAGTTTATAAATATTATAAAAGTCGTGGCAATCGCTTAACTTTAGTAAAACTATTTATCTTAGTTAGTCAAAATAATACCCAATTTACTAAAGCAGATGTAAGTCCCTTAGCCGTTAGTGAAAACTTATTAGGTAACTTTGCTACCACTACTGAAATTGATGCGAAAATTATTAATATCTTAACCAATTATCTAGCAACTATCGAAATAGAATATAAAAGACAGGCTACTAATACTATTGATATTAAGAGTATTAATAGAGTAAATAAAGAATTAATTGCTACCCTAGAAAAATATTTAACCGAGAATAATATTTATATAGAAGATATTTCTGCTTCTGAAAATCCTAAATCATCTACTACTTTAAAAAAACAATTATAATAAAAAGAATAGAAAGATTATTAAAAAATGAAAAAAAGATTTAAAAAAATTTATTTAGAAATAACCAATATCTGTAATTTGAAATGTAATTTTTGTCCTGGTAATAATCGTTTAAAACAAGAGATGTCTTTAGAAACTTTTAAAACTATTTTACCTAAATTAAAAGATTATACCGATTATTTATATTTTCATTTAATGGGAGAACCTTTAGT
>CAKOSD010000074.1 GCA_934101745.1 uncultured Bacilli bacterium
ATGTTAGTGTTTCGGAATCAACCGAATATTTTGATGTTTTGATAAGTGGTATTAGCAGTGTTCGTGTTTATTATGATGGCAGAATTACGAATATAAGTGAGTCTGAGGAATCTAGTGAAAATAAAGAAAATCAAGATAATAATGATAATGGTAATTTAGATAATCCGGATAACGCTAATCAAGATGATATAAATTAAAGAAGGCAACTTTAGGTTGCTTTTAATTTTCTGTTAAAATGGTAAATAAAACTTGAGTTATTTACTTCTTAAAAGAATTAAAGTGTAGTATAATGTACTAAGAGTGGGTGATTAATTTTGAAAATACTAATCAGTGCCGGGGGGACTGGGGGTCATATTTATCCAGCCTTAGCAATTATTGAAGGCTTTAAAAAATATGATAAAAACTTAGAAGTTTTATATATAGGTACTAAAAATAGAATGGAAAAGGATATTGTTCCTAAAAATGGTATTCCTTATTATGGAATAGAGATTTATGGCTTATCTAAAAATATTTTTAAAGATATAAAAGATATTTTTTTGATTTTAAAGGCTAAAAAAGAAATAAAAAAGAAAATCTTAGAATTTAAACCAGATGTTGTTTTAGGAATAGGGGGGTATGTAACTTATCCGGTTTTAAGTGTGGCTCATAAGATGCATCTTAAAACTTTTATTCATGAACAGAATGCTATTCCGGGGAAGACTAATAAAATGATTAGTAGATATGCTGATATTATTGGGGTTTCTTTTGAGGAAAGTGCTAAGTATTTTCCTAATAAGAAGGTTTTATATACCGGAAATCCCACCGGAATTCGCGCTATTAATACGCCAAAAATTACGAAAAAAAGTTTGGGGTTAGATGAAGAAAAACCGCTAGTAGTAGTAGTATGTGGCTCTTTAGGTTCCGAAACTGTTAATCAGGCTATGCAAGGTTATTTAAAAACTTTAAATGGGAAAAATTATCAGGTAGTTTATATAACCGGTAAGAGTTTGTATAATGATTTTATAAAAGAAAAATATCCGCGTAATGTGTTAGTACTGCCTTATTTAGATAATTTATCGGGTCTTTTAAAATCAACTGATGTTTTAGTAGCCAGAGCCGGGGCCTCAACTATTGCTGAAGTATTAAGTCTTAAAGTGCTAACAATCTTTATTCCTAGTCCTTATGTTGCTAATAATCATCAATATTATAATGCTCTTTCTTTAAAGGATAATGGCTTAAGTATGATGTTAGAGGAAAAATATTTATCGCCAGAAACAATTACCAATAATATAGAAGAATTACTATATAATAAAGATAAACAAAGAAAAATAAAAAATAATTTAAGTAAAATTAGTACTTTAGATAGTACCAAAATAATTTATGATGCGGTTAAGGAATTGATAAAAAAATGAATTTAAAATGTAAGATTTTAGAAAATGTTAATTTAAAAGACTATAACACTTATCGAATTGAGGCGAGGTGCCAATATATGGTCTTACCCAAAACAGTTAAGGAAATCCAGGAGGTTATTGGTTACTGTTTACATAATGATATTAAGTATTTTGTTTTAGGCAATGGTTCTAATGTTATTCTTGATGGGTATTTTAAGGGCATTGTAATTAACATGAAGAATTTAAATGATGTAAAACTAGTGGGAGATACCGATATTATTGCTTATAGTGGTATCATGATGCCAAAATTAGTTAAGTTTGCTGTTAAGAATAATTTAGCCGGTTTAGAATGGGCAAGTGGTATTCCCGGAACTTTAGGGGGCGGAATATATGGTAATTGTGGGGCTTACAATGATGATATTTATCATTACCTTCAAGAGATAATTGTTTTGCATAATGGAAAAATAGAACATATTAAGGCGGATAAAGTCTTTAACAGTTATCGTCAGACTTTTTTTCAGGGGAAACGCCAATATATTATTATTGCGGCTCATCTAAAATTAAAGAAAGGGAATAGCAAAGAATCTTGTAATCTAATTAATGACCGCTTAAAAAGACGTTTAGCCAGTCAACCTTTAAGTTATCCTTCGGCGGGAAGTGTTTTTCGTAATCCTTCCAAAGAAAATCCCGCAGGTAAATTAATTGAAGAAAGTAATCTTAAAAATACGCAAATTGGGGGAGCCGTAATTTCTTTAAAACACGCTAATTTTATTATCAATACAGGAGGGGCTACGGCCGATAATATCATTGATTTAATAAATTTAGTAAAGAAGACGATAAAGAAGAACTATGGGATTGATTTAATTACTGAACAAGAAATAGTAAAGTGGGATAGTAATGCAAAAGAAAACTAAAAGAAAATTAAATAAAAAAAGATTTTTAGGACTTCTTTTTTTCTTAATAATTATAGGGGTATTTATTACTTATTTATTAAATTTAAAAGTAAGTAATGTTTTGATTATGGGTAATAAAGAAATTGCAGACAGTACAATCATTAAAAAAGTTAATTTAAGAGAGTATCCATATTATAAAGAGATAAAGAAAAGAAATATGGAAAAAGAGATTAAAGAAATACCTTTAATTAGTGAGGCTAAAGTTACTAAGTATTTAACTGGTATTATAAAAATAACCGTAACAGAGGAAGTACCTCTTATGTATTTAGGTAATACCGATAAAGTAGTAACTAATAAAAATAATGTATATGAAAATATTGAAATTAAGAAAGCAACGATGCCTACTTTAAAAAGTGATATTGCTAATGATATAAGAGGATTATTGGTTAAGGCTTTAAGTAAGATAGATATTAATATTTTAAATATGATAAGTGAAATTGAGTATACCAAGACGGTAAGTAGTGAGGGTAAGACTATTGATGATAAAAGATTTACTTTTTATATGGATGATGGTAATATAGCAGTCGTTAATACCATTAATATTGATAAATTTAATAATTATTTACAAGTAGTTAGTAAAACTATCGATACTTATGGTAAGGATATAATTGGTACTTATAATTTTGATTCAGGTACTAGTAATGTGGTATTTCAAAAGAAAGATGTATAAATGATGAAAGAAAAAATTAATTATGATAAAGAAATGACTAATATAATAAGCAAGTTAGAATCACCTAAAAAGGTTTTATTACATTCTTGCTGTGCTCCTTGTAGTAGTGCTTGTATTGAAAAATTAACTCCTTATTTTGATATAACTATTCTTTATTATAATCCTAATATTGAACCATACGAAGAGTATTTAAAACGAAAAAACGAAGAAATAAAATTTATTAGTAAGTATCCTAGTGTTCATAAATTAGATATTATTGATTGTGATTATGATAATGCGAAGTTTTTAGAACTAGCCAAGGGTTTAGAAGAGGAACCAGAACGAGGAAAAAGATGTTTAAAATGTTATAATCTTCGAATGGAATATGCGGCAAGGAAGGCTAAAGAATTAGGTTATGATTATTTTGCTACTACTCTTACTTTAAGTCCTTTAAAAGATAGTCAAGTTCTAAATAATCTTGGCTATGCTCTTAGTAAAAAGCATGATATTTCTTATTTACCAAGTGATTTTAAGAAACGAAATGGTTATAAAAGAAGTATTGAACTTTCTAAAGAATATAATTTATATCGTCAAAATTTCTGTGGGTGTAAGTATTCTAAAAAAGTCGAAGAAGATAGATAAAATGCTATTGACTTGTAAATTGATTTCCTGTAGAATATCCAGACAAGAAGGAAGTGCTTGCTATGAAAAAAAGAGAAGAAATAGAAATGAACGTCTACGAGAAATTGGGGATAAGAAAGTTAATAAAAGTTTCTAATAAACTTGACCAATTAGCCAAAAAGGTTGTGATTGCCTTAACACCAAAATCAAAAAAAGAAGCCAAGAAAGAAAAGCTAGAATATTGTAGAAGATTTTTTCCTGATGAAAGAGTAGAGGGACTATTAAGATTTCAAAAAAATGCTAGTTTCAATACTAAATCTGGGCTTTTATTTGCTGCCATTTATGTATTAGTAGCTCTTATTTATTTGCAATATGCTCCACTTGCTTATAGTATTGTTTTTGCTGTTGGCATTGCATTAGGGCTTTCAAGTGCGGCAATAAATAGATATGGGAGACTAAAGGCTAAGAAAATCGAAGAAAAATGGCATAAAAAATATGAAAATCAAAAAGAGGATGTCATTAATGATATTATGACTACTAATAAAAAGTTAGGACATCCACAAGTTGAAATTATTAATAAGAATAATAGACTAAAACAAACTAGTTTATGTGAAGTAACTCGTAATGCAGAATTATCAGAATTGCAAGGTTATAATGCTTATTTAAATTCTTATGCTGAGGCTTACCAAAATAATGAACCGTTACCAGTAATGGATTATAGTAAAGAGAATGATACTGTTTTAAGACTTGTTCCTAATTATGCTAAAAAAATAGATAATAAAAGTATTATTTTTAAGTAACATTGCCTTAAGAAGCAGTGTTTTTTCTTGAAATTTATTTTGAAAATTACACTTTAGTTTTTCTTTTATGTTATACTTATATAAAATAAAGAAGAATTTTAAGTTATATGAATGAAAATGAAATTAATGAATTACGAAATAATTAAAAATATTTTAATTTTATCTTATTAATCTTATAAATTAATTGACTTTATAATAATGTTTAAGATAGAATACTCATACATGAACAAAACTAAAAAAGAATATAAATAATCTTTAAGGTTTTAAGAAATATGATTAGGAGAGATAGATATGACTTTTAAAATAATAACTTTAGGGTGTAAAGTTAATACTTATGAATCAGAAGTAATGCAAGAAAAATTAATTAAAGCGGGATACCAAAATTTAAGCGATGATGCTAAGAATAGCGATATAGTTATTATCAATACTTGTTCCGTTACTAATATGGCTGATAGTAAGTCAAGAAAATTTATTCGTCAGGCCAAAAGAGAAAATCCTCAGTGTGTTTTGGTTGTTTGCGGTTGTTCAGCCGAAAATCATCAAGAGGCTTTAAAAGATCTAGATATTGATATATTAATTGGTAATACGGGAAAATCAAAGGTGGTAGAATTAATTAATGATTATTTAATTAATAAGATTCCGTATACTTATTTTGCGGGGACTAGAGATTTAGAATTTGAAGATATGCAAGTTGATGAATTTACATCGCATACCAGAGGGTTTATTAAGGTTCAAGATGGTTGTAATAATTTTTGTACTTACTGTATAATACCTTATATGCGAGGCAATATCCGCAGTAAAAATTTTGATACAGCCTTAAAAGAGGCGGAAACTTTAGTCGCAAATGGTCATAAAGAAATAGTTTTAACAGGAATTCATACGGGTTCTTATGGTCGTGGCACTAAGTATGATTTAACTGATTTAATTAATGCTATGTCAAAAATTGAAGACTTAGAAAATATTCGTATTTCGAGTATTGAAGTAACGGAACTTGATGAAAAGTTTATGAATATGTTAAAGTCTAATAAAAAAGTTTGCCATCATATGCATATTCCTTTACAATCAGGTAGCGATAAAATTTTAAAATTAATGAATAGAAAATATAATAAGAAAGAATTTTTAACTAAGATTAAGGAAATAAGAGAGTGTATTGCTGATATAAATATTACGACTGATGTTATCACTGGTTTTCCGGGGGAAACAGAAGAAGATTTTCAAGAATGTTTAGATTTTGTAAAAGAAGTAGGATTTACAAAAGTTCATACTTTTCCGTATTCAGAACGTACAGGAACTCTTGCTAGTAAAATGGCTAATCAAGTTCCAGTAAATATTAGAAAAGAAAGAGCCAAACGTTTAATTTTGCTTTCCGATACTTTAGAAGCAAATTATAATAAAGAGCAAGTAGGTAAGACTTTTCCCGTATTAATTGAAGAAATAAATGACTATGGGGC
>CAKOSD010000075.1 GCA_934101745.1 uncultured Bacilli bacterium
TAATTGTCCTTACTATGATATCTTTGCTTATTTTGTAAAGCAAACTACTCATGAAGAATTATTAAGAATTTTAAATAACGAAAAATAGCCGCAGACACTCTAAAGTTATGACTTTTTAACTTTGAAGTATTAAGGCTTTCTATTTTATAATTTATATTAAAAATAAATAAAATTAGAAAAAAACTAAAAAAATGATAGAAAATGGCTAGAAATAGTCATTTTTTAGTAGGAAATAAAGAGAAAATAAAGACATTTTATCCTAGATTTGATACAATTAACTAGGTGATAAGAAAATGTTTGAATATATGGGTGATAGACTTACAAATGCCATAAGAAATATCAAAGGCATGGGTCGTATTACAGAAGAAAATATAAATGATGCTGTAAGAGAAATTAGAATGGCTTTATTAGAGGCCGATGTTAACTATACAGTAGTAAAAGAATTTATTAATAATGTTAAAGAAAAAGCCTTAGGTCAAGAAGTAGATAAATCTTTAAAACCTGATGAGTTATTTATTAAGATTGTTAAAGATGAAGTTGTTGAACTTTTAGGTGGCGAAGTAGCGCCCTTATGTGTTTCGGGTAATCCAACAATTTTAATGTTAGTTGGTCTTCAAGGTAGCGGTAAAACAACTACCAGTGGGAAACTTGCTAATTACCTAAGAAAAAAAGAGGCCAAAAAACCATTATTAGTAGCCTGCGATATTTATAGACCAGCCGCCATTGACCAGTTAAAAACGGTTGGTAAAGAGTTAAATATCCCTGTTTTTAGTGAAGATAATAAAAAGGTTACTGATATTGTAAATGATGCCCTAGAGTATGCTAAAGAAAATAGCAATGATTATGTTATTATTGATACGGCTGGTCGCCTTCATATAGATGATGCCTTAATGGATGAATTAAAAGATGTTGAAGACATGGCTCATCCTGATGAAGAAATCTTAGTAATCGATGCTATGATGGGACAAGATGCTATCAATGTAATTAATGGTTTCAATGATAAATTAAATTTAACCGGTTGTATTTTAACTAAAATGGATGGTAATACTAAAGGTGGTGTTGCTTTATCCGTAAGACATCTAACTCATGTACCAATTAAATTTATTGGCGATAGTGAAAAATTAGATGGTTTAATGTCCTTTGATCCCGAACGCATGGCTGAACGAATCCTAGATATGGGCGACATTATGGCGATTGCTGAAAAAGTTGAATCGGTAATTGATGCTGATGAGGTTGAAGAACAAGCCGCTAAAATGAAAAAAGGGGAATATGACCTTGAGGACTTCTTAAAAAATTTAAAACAAATTAAAAAGCTTGGACCTTTAGATAAATTTTTAAAATTGCTTCCGCAAGCAAGACAGATTGGTTTAAATAATATTAACATTGATCCTAAAGACATGGCTCATGTTGAGGCTATCGTTTTATCTATGACAAAATACGAAAGAAAACATCCTGAAGTCTTAAAAGCCTCAAGAAAACGTCGCATTGCCGAAGGCTCAGGAAGAAGCGTTGAAGAAGTAAATAGATTACTAAAACAATTTGAAACTATGCAAAAAATGATGAAACAAATGGCTAGTGGTAACTTTAAGATGCCATTTTAACAGAAGAGTAACATCTTCTTTTTTTAGTCAAAAGTCTTAGTAATGGGACATTTATCCAGTAGTAAGAAAAAAATAATCATACACTACATTAGAAAGGATTGTGTTTTATGATAAGAAATCGTTGTTTTGATATGGGAGCAGCACAACCAGATAAAATGAATACCAATAAAATGGGGATGAATCTAAATAATAGTGAATTTATGGATATGGGGATGAATGGTTGCAATATGGATCCTATTTATGAATGCCCTCAAGAAAGATGTTGTCACCGAGAAATTCATCATGAGGTTAAACATATTATTCCAGTAAATACTAAAATTATGAACCATCATATTATTCATCATACTTACGTTCCAATGTATACTTGCTGTGAAGAAGATACTTGCTGTAATGTTTATGATAATAAATGTGGGCTAATGTAAGAAGGGTAACCTTCTTTTTTGCTAATACAGGCTGTTGAATTTAAAATATATTAATCATATAAATTATATAAGTTTAAGTTCAAAAAATTAGTCAAAATATATAATTTTCCACTAATTCAGCTATTATGCATAATTAAGCCATATAACAATGTTGACAAATTGTGAAAAATATAGTAAGATAGCCTCCAGTTAGGTGGGGTTTTTATGAAATTTGAAGAAAGTCTTAATAAAGGGGTACCGACTAATATAGCCGTTGCTTTGCGTATAAAAGATTTAGCAGACATTGTAAGCGATAAAGAAAGCTTACAAGCAATTATAGAAAAATATTTTAGCAAGTATATGTCATTTCTTAATTCTCTTGGTTGTTCATCAGATATTGAGTACTTTCAAACGTTGAGTGTAATTACTGACGAAGAGACACTAGAGAAAAAAATTATTTTTGCTGTTAATGGCTTTTATAATACGATTCTTATTAATTTAAACGTTGATAATAATATAAATAGCTATAAATTTCAAAAAGAAGGTCAAAAAAATTACAAAGAACCATACGATTCTTTTATAAATAAAATTTTTGATAGAATTAAACTCTTAAGTGAAATTACAACGCCACAAGAACTAGAAAAAGAATTTCCAATGCTTTTTATTAAATATAAAAATAAAATTAGTTTTTATAATCAAATAGATAAATTAGCTTTAGAGCTTGCCAAATGTGACCGTAAAACAAGGAAAGAATACAAAAAAACTTACAATTTGCCAAATATTGAATATTTAAAAAGTAAATCTCAAAATTTTAATATTGAAACATTTGTTTCTGAGTATGCTGCTACTTTTGTTAAGTTATTAAAAAATAAAAATAAGATTTTTAGATATATCAGTAAAAATCCAATAGAATTTGATAGCATATGTGATGAAGATAAAGAAAAATTAGAGCTTTACTTTGCTTATTGTCATTTAGAAGCCGCTAAATTGCAAAGTGAATATAGTCAAGAGTATTTATATTATGTTTCAACTTATTTTGCTGAAAATAAAGATAAACTTACTAGTGATTTAAGTATTAAGATAAGAAGCAACGGTGGCTTATCGACTACAGATTTTTTTGCCATTAAAAGGGAAGGGGACATAATTACACCATCTTCACTTTACGATGATTATTCTAGTTTCTTAATCAAAAATCCTAATTTGCGTGCTATTGATTTTTCACATCTTGATTTTACAGGAATGAGTTTAAAAGAAGTTGATGAATTTATGAAAGAATATTTAAACGATTTATCAGCTAACTGGGAATTTTTACCTCCTGATGATAGAAAATTAGAAGCCGATGTTATAAGTAGAATAAAAAGTATGACTTTTGGTACAACAGAAGAAGAAAAAGAGCAGCATCAAAAACGTCTTTTAGACCTATTTATGGCTAAAAAAGCTTTATATGATTCATCTGACCCTTTCTTCCGTGTTAGAGGTAAAAATACTTTTGACGGATATGTTGGTTATGTTTACCCAAATGGTCGTGTCGTTTTAGATAAATTCTACGATAATGCTTCTGAGGGAATCTTAGCTGACGGTCATGCTGTTTATGCCATGAGTATTCAAGAATTTTATGAGTTAAGTAAGTTAAGCAAATCTGAGATAATTAGAAATAATTTGTGTAAACGTTATGTTCACCGTGGTAACTGGGCAGAAAAAGTCTTAAATAATGAAATAAATGCTGAAACTTCTGAAAATCCTACAGTTGTTGTTAGAGACCTTATAAAAAAAGGAAAATTAAAGTAAGTTAAAATTAACAAAAAAACGTCATTAAAATTCTAAAAAAAGTTCGTTCATCATCTAAAGCATGGACGACTTTTTTATTTTTTACCTTTTTATAGTCGCAAAGTTTCCTTTAAGTGAAATTTGCAAAAACCAATTAAATATATTATAATTACAACTACGAGGTGTTTATTTATGAAAATTAATTCTGTAACTTTAAATAGTTTAGCAGTTAGAGAGTCGCAATATCCTACAGGAAACCTACCAGAATTTTTACTAGTGGGACGTAGTAATGTGGGAAAGAGTAGTTTTATTAATACTTTAATTAATCGGAAAAACTTTGCTCATACTTCTAGTAAACCAGGAAAAACCCAAACTTTAAATTTTTATAATGTTAATGATAAATTTTATCTTGTTGATGTTCCAGGTTATGGTTATGCTTCGGTTGATAAGCAAACTCAGGCTAAATTTGGTTTAATGATAGAAGAATATTTGATGAATAGAGATGTTTTAAAAAGAGTCTTCTTAATTATTGATTATCGTAATAAACCAATGGAAGATGATATTTTAATGTATAATTTTTTAAAGTATTATCATAAAGAAGTAACAATAGTAGCAACCAAATATGATAAAGTATCTCAATCAAAACGGGCTAAGATTGAAAAGGTTTTAAATAGTGCTTTTGATTTACAAGATACGGATAATATAATATATTTTTCTTCGGTTACTAAAGTTGGCAAAGATAAGGTTATGGGAATTATTGATTCTTATTTATAAGGTGGTATCTTAATACGGCCTTTTTTATTTTCTTCGGGAAGTTATTATTTCTTCCCACCCGCCACTCCCAGAATAGTAGTATTTATAAACATTGATATTATTATAAAACTTAAGTATTTCTTTACTAGGAGTAAAATCTGTTATATAATTTAACCATATATTATGGAGATATTATGAAGAAGGATAATTATGTTATTGAAATTGATAATTTAAATAAAAAATATGGCAAAATTTTAGCCCTAAACAATTTAAGTTTAAATATCCCAGAGGGAAGTATTTATGGCCTTATTGGGAAAAATGGGGCCGGAAAAACGACATTAATTAGAATTTTATGTGGCTTACAATTACCTAGTGCTGGTACTTTTTCTATTTGTGGGGTTGATAGCGAGAGCAAAGAAATTTATAAAGTTCGTAAAAGATTAGGAGCCATTGTTGAAACCTGTTCTCTATATATAGAAAAGACTGCTTATGAAAATATGTCTTTACAAGCAACTTTGTGTGGAATTAAAGATAGAAAGAAAATTTTAGATTTATTAAGTCTAGTTGATTTAGAAAATAATAATAAAAAAGTAAAAAACTATTCTTTAGGTATGAAAGAGCGTCTAGGCATAGCGATGACTTTATTAAATGATACAAAGATATTAATATTAGATGAACCCACTAACGGATTAGATCCTATTGGTATTAACGATATTAGAAAAGTTATTTTAAAATTAAATAAAGAATATAATATTACTTTTATTATATCTAGTCATTATTTAGATGAATTATCAAAGATTGCTACTGATTATGGAATTATCGAAAAAGGTAGTCTTATTGAGGAAATAAGTAAAAAAGATTTAATGCAAAAATTAGAAAAAAAGACTTTAATTAAAGTTAATAAAAATAAAGTTTTACAAGATTATTTTAAAAAAGAAAAAATAAAGTATAAACTAAAAGATAATGTTTTTGAAATTAGTAGCACCCTAAATATTAATAAAATGGTTGTGTTCTTAGATAATCTAAAATGTCAGGTCTTAGATATTACTAGCATCGAAGAAACGTTAGAAGATTATTTTTTAAGAAAGGTAGGTGATAAAAATGCTTAATTTGTTTTTAACCGACTTTCGCCGTTTAATTAAAGATAAAGTCTTTTATATTGGCCTTGTTATCTTAGCCTTTTATGGTTTTTGGGGAGTTAGAACTGCCTCTTGTTTTGATTTAGATAAATGTATTAGTATCGATGGGTCTAGTATGATAGTAACAATCCCTGCGATGATTATCTTGTTTGTTATTTTCTTTACTAGTCTTTTTAT
>CAKOSD010000076.1 GCA_934101745.1 uncultured Bacilli bacterium
GTATCATTATAATTATCTACATTTATTTTGCTTATTTAGCCTTTAAAGATGAAACCTCCCTTCCTAATACTAAAAATAATATCCAGAAAAAAAGACTAGCCAACTTAGTATTTATTGCTAGCATTCTTTTTCTTATTGGTGGGGTTATTAGCCTTTATGTTGCCACTAAAGATAATGATTTTCCAGATGAACTACCTTTAATTTAAGAAAATACTTTAAGTAGCATAACGATAACTCTTATTTTTTTCTAAAGTCTTACCATTTCTTAAAAACAAACTAGATACCGTTACAACCTCATAATCATTTTCTTTTAAATAAGGTAAAATAAGTTCCAAGGCTTTATATGTGGTTAAATAAGTATCATGCATTAAAATAATATTATTTTCTTCCACGCTATTAATTAAACGTTCATAAATTTTTTTAGCATCTCTTAACTTCCAATCTAAAGTATCATTATTCCATAAAATATAAGGTCCTAAATTTAAATTTCTAATATTATTATTAATATTTCCATAAGGAGGCCTTACTAAAGTTGGCGTATACCCTGTTAAATTATAAACATACTTTTTGCTTTTATTAATCTCTTCTTCTAAAGCCTCTGTTTTTAATCTTGGAAATGACTTATGGGAAAAACCATGAATCCCAATTTCATTACCATTATCAAGACTTTCTTTTAAAATTTCTTTATAATCAACATTTAGTTTATTCCCTAACACAAAAAAGGTTGCTTTATAATCATATTTTTTTAATAAATCGATTATTTCTTTAGTAAAACCACTCGGCCCATCATCAAAAGTTAAAGCCACATACTTCTTTGGCACTTTCTCATCTTTTTTATTATCATTATTTTCATTACCTTCTTTTTTGGTATTTAAAGAATCATTATTATCCTTCTTATCATCCGGAGTTATCTCAGTATTAATACTATCCAAATCATAATTAGTATTATGCACCACGCTTTCTTTTAAATTTAGGGGAATAACAATAATTAAAAGTCCTAAGAAAAGACATATTAAGATATAACCAGTATTATTTTTCATAAACTTCACCAATCTTAGTATGTCCACCTTCTATAATTTTATAAGAAAAAAAACTCTAATTTTTAGAGTTAATCTTTTTTAAAGTTTTAGCATATTTTTTTTCTTTATATTCTAAGTATATATTGGGTTCGACTAAAATTTTACAAAACTTATGATCTTTTGTAAATAAATAACTAATACTATAATCCCCACAATCTAAATCCAGCCCCCAAATATCCGCATAATAATCTCTTAAAACATTAATTACCGTACGATAATCAACACTGGTTAACTTGTGGTTACTAATATTTCGGAGATAAAAAACAGTATCATCATCACTACTAGACAAAACAAAGTCATCAGTTTTATAAACATCATTAAATAGATGAAATTTTATTATTAAATCTAGACCAGTATTATAATTAAGAGTCTTTCTTAATTCTATTATATCAATATTATTTTTTAAATAAGCCCCTACATTGCAAATATTATCGGCAATCTTAAACAAATAATATTTCTTATTATTACAATTTCCTAAACCAAAGTAATAATAATTGCCTTTAAAATCACTAATATTAAAACGTAAACATCCTGATGCCAACTCTTTTTTTAAAGTCGCAACATCTTTTTTATTATCTTCTACTTCTAACATATATTGCATTAAATCACCTAATAATATATATGTTATTTTTTAAATTTCATACTTAACTTAAAGATTCAAACTTTTTTATATTTTCATAAATATTATTTATAATTTTATATTTATTAAAATCATTTAAATATTCTTTTAAAATTTGTTTATTAGCATTAGGACTCTTAATTTTAATATTTTCTTTCTTTTTTTCTAAAGCATTACTTACAAATCGAATAGATTCCTCATCCGTTATAAAAGTTTTCGTTTCTACTTGCATAATACCTAGTCTGCTTACCTTTTTTACCCGCCCAAACATAAAATTATCTAAACTTCTTTTTAACTTGGGCGTATTATAATCTTCATATATTAAAATAGCCAGTACTAACTCTTTAATTTCTTTATCATAACAAGAAAGAATCTCATTATACTTTAACTTATATTTAGCATAACTGCTGATAATATAATTTTTATCTTGTAAGGCATTATAAACTTTATCTTTATTATTAATTTTAATAAGTTCATTAACTAAATTATATAAGTATATTAAAATAATAAACCAGATGATAGTTTTAACCATTTCAACATTAGGTAAAATACTACTTACTTTACTAAATAAATAATTTTCTAAAAAAACACTAAAAATTATTAAAACACTATATCTTTTTAAAAAATAATTAATATTAAAACTAGCTTTATTATCTCTTAGAGTATAGTTATAAAATAACTCAATAAAGAATTCAAACACAATGACAATAAAAATATAATTGTAAGTTAAATTATGTAACTCTAAATAAGAGGCGCCAATAAAAAGATAAAAAATAGGAAATAATAAACTATCTTTCTTAGTAAATTTTAAAAAGTTAGTTAGAATAAAAAGTACTAGTGCCATTAATAAATAATAAAACATAAGCATCAACATCAAAATCACCTTGCTAATTATTATAAAGATATTTTTTTAAATTACAAGCAAATTCGCTCTTATTTCACCACTATTTAATAATAAAGAAAAAAGTCCTAAAAATTTAGCACTTATTATTTAACAATCTTATGAGTTCTAATTCCCACATAATTAGGTAATTCTTTAATATCTTTAAAAACACTGGCTGATACTTTTTTATCCATCGAGGTTACAATCCAGCCCTCGATATAATGGGGTGGAATAATAGTTAAAGGAAACATATGATATTTAATACTATCTAAAATACGTTCATTAACTAATTCTGGAAAGAACTTCTTCGCATTAATAGCGGCCTCTTTACCATGGACAAAACCATGTAACTCCGTAATCTTTTTATGTTTTTTAAAATATCTAGTTAAATAAGTAGGATCTAATTCATACAACTCTTTATTATATTGCCATGCTTGCGGATAAAAATCATGAAGTAAGCCCGCAATAGTCGCTTCATAAACATTCAAATTATAAAATTTAGCGACTAAAAACGATTTAAATGATACCATTATGGAATGTTCCCAAACCGATGATTCGTGATGCAAAAACAACTTGCGACGTTGAAACTCATCATTTAAAAGAATAGGTTCTACCATTTTATACCATTCATTAAAATAAGTACATTTATTAATTATTTCTAAATCATCATAAACATTAGGATTATAATACTTACCCGTCATAATTTTTCCAACTCCTCTATTGCTTCTTTTAACGTAGCCACTGCCACTATTTTAATATCATAATTATTCTCTTTTTTAACCTTAATAGCCTCTTCATAATTTTCTTTAGGACATAAAAAGATATCGGCTTTATTTTTAACGGCCCCCATTAATTTATATTTAACACCGCCAATTTCGCCAACCTTACCATCTATATCAATGGTACCGGTGCCAATTATTTTTTTACCCTTACTAATATCTTCAGAAACTAACGCATTATAAATACTTAGGGACATCATAAGTCCTCCGGAAGGACCAGACTCATTAGACTTAATTTTTATTTCTACTTGTGGGTCAGTTGTTACATCATAAACATCCGTTAAAGATATCCCTAAAAGTTTACGGCCCTCTATTTCATAAACACTAGAACTAACATTAAGAAGTCTTTCTTCCCGTTTTACCTCGATATTAACTTTTGCCCCAACTTCTTTCGTAGCCACTACATTTCTTATATCTTCTAAATTATTAATAGTTATGCCATTCACACTTTTTATTTCATCAAACAATTTAAGCTCGGTATCATCATTATCTAAATAAGTAATAATATGATGAATATCATTAATATTATAAGTTCCAGAGGCTTCTTTAAAAGCGGCAATCTTGGCATTGCTAACAGCCTCTTCCATACTTATTTTATCTCTTTTTTCCGCCTCTTTTAAAGTTTCATCATCATATTTAACCTTATCTTTACTTATTAAATCCCAATTCTTATTCAAATAACTAATTCCAATAAATATAGGACTGGCCTTAACAACATTAACATATGCCATCCCTAAAGTTCCTTTGGTTTCATTACCGGTATCGACTTTTAGGCGCGTATTTAAATCAATATAATTACCCGGCGTATAAATAAGATAAGGAGTATCAACAAAAAATAACAAGATAACTACTATCCAGGTAATAAAGAAGCCTAAATTTTCGCGTATGAATTTTTTTATATTTGCATAATATTTACTAATCAAATAAATCACCTTATTTAATTATATCAAAAAAGGATATGGATATGAAAAAAAATATAACAATAATTAGTCTATCTTTACTATTAGTTTACTTACTTATTACCAATACCACTACAGTTAGTGCATCTATTCTTAATTCTTGTCATCTTTTCTTAACTAAAGTATTTATATCTCTTTTTCCTATGTATATTATAAGTAAAATCCTAATAAATTATAACTTTCCTTACTATCTTTCTAAATTAACTAGATCTTCTTATTTATATTTATTTCTTATAAGTCTTCTTAGTGGCACTCCTAATAATGCCATAATCATTAAAGATTTACTAGATAAAAAGGTAATTGATATAACAACTGCTAATAAATATATTATGTGTAATTTCTTTATTAACCCCTTATTTTTATATACTATGTCAAAAAACTTTTTAGATTTAAAAACCACCATTCTAATTATTATTATAAGTTACTTTAGTAATATAATTATTTATCTCTTTTTAAAAGATAACTTTTCAAGCCCTTTATGTAAAACCAAAGAACTTAGTTTATCAGAACTTCTTGTAAAAGAAGTAAACAATGCTACTTCTATTTTTTTAAATATCTTAGGTATGATTATTATCTTTAATCTAATATCTTTACTTATATTACCTAAATATAAGGTTTTTACAGGTCTTATTGAAGTAACTAATGGTCTTTATTTTTTAACCAAATCCTCTTTAACCCCTTATTTTAAAGCCTTATTAAGTATAATATTTATTAATTTTGGGGGATTATGTATCTTAATGCAAGTTAAAACCGTTATTAATAACAGTGCTATCTTACTTACTAATTATCTTTATGGGCGTTTTTACGCCACTTTCTTAAGTGTCTTTCTCTTTTTAATTATAAGTTTAGTTATCTAAAGAATATCCCTCAACTTTAATTTTATAATTAGCATAATAATCAGTCATCGTAATTGATTTTGGAATAAATAACTTTATTTCATAAGTATCAGTAGAATTTTCACTAATCTTTTTATCAACTATCCTATAGCACCCATCATCATAAGAAAATCCACTTAAATTTTTAATACTATTATTATTTATATTAAGGCGTAACTTAGGACTTTCCCTTCCACACAACAATAAACGATAATTACTCGCCTGATTATTATTAGTTACCCCCACAATATTTCCTTGTTCTTTTAAAGATTCAACATCTGTAATCTTTGGTAAGTCTTTTTTTATAGTATCTTGTAAATCCACTATTAAACCATTAGTAGTATAAAAAGTATGAACACTACTTTTATAAATATAAGTTCCCATATTAATTGCTAAAATAATAATTATTAAAACCACTATTAAAGCCTTAATAAGTTCCCTTAAGATATAATTATTTAAAATCTTTTCATAAATAAATTGCATATTACTAGCCTAAAATTCCAATATAGAAAACCTTTCTTTTTATTCTTTAACTACCCCTACAACATAATCTTTATAACTTTCAGTAATTAAAATATTATAAAATTGATTACGTTCTAATTTATTTTTAACATTTACTTTCAGATAAGTAGAAGTATGTCCA
>CAKOSD010000077.1 GCA_934101745.1 uncultured Bacilli bacterium
ATGTAGCTTTTTAGAAAATATTGTTAAACAAAAGCTACATATTTCATTATCTTTATTTTGATATAATTCTTTAAACTTATCTTTATGTTTATGTTCTATTAATTTTTTATAAATAATTGGATGAGTTTTTTTGGGAATAAAATAATTTTTTATATCTTTAAAATATTCTTCGATTTTTTCTTTTTTGAAATTTTCTTTACTAATAGATACATATAAAGCAGACAATTTTGCAATTTGGTCACGAGCAAAATCTATATTACCTAATTTAATATTGCTATGTATTATTGAATGATATTGCTCCATAGCTTGAAGTAATAAATAATATTTATCATCTAATATTTTTTGCATCTTATTTAAAAAACCTAATTCATTAATTGCATAACTATAATCATTATTATTCTTTAATTCTGTGCATATTTTACCAAATATATTGGCATAATCATCTAAATATTCTTCTCTATAATTGTCCCATTCTGATTCAGCACATACCTGTAATACTGTTTTTAAATTTTGAATTGCTGGAGGTGTATTAAGTGCTTTTACAAATAATTCAATATATCTTTCAATATATTTATCTATATCGTTGGGATTTATATCTTCAAATATATCTCTAAAATCAATATTATCTTTATCTAAAATTTTCAATTTTGCTATTGCATATTTCATTGTATCATAATCTGCATAAGTATATAATGATTGTCCTTTTAATACGCTTGTAGTAAATGTGTATCCATTTTGAATTAAGTATTTAAAAATTTTAGGATGGCTTTTTGCAGTAGATGATGAATAAGTTAAAGTATTTATATCTTTTGAAATAGAACTTAAAACAATATCAAGATTATCTTTTAATGTATAACAACTTTTTGATGAAAGCAAATATCCTGCATTAATTGTTTCCTGAATTAAATCATCAAAATCTTCCTTTATCATTGAATCCCAATTTACAAAGTTAGCAGAGTTAGCATCTTGTCTAATTGAATTTAATGCTATTCCATAATTGCTTTTCAAAAAATCAGGACTATTTGATGCTAAAATATACTTTTTACTTAATGCTATATTTAATACTTTTTGTGATAATTCAGAGGTATAGTTTTCTATAAAGTTGGCACTATTTATATCTCTTTCTATTGCTACATTTATACATTCTGGATTTGTAAGAATAAAATTTGGTGTATTTTCATCAAATATACAGTTTCCATTTAAAAATACTGAAATTAAAGCATTTTCTTGATTTTTAGATAATACAAAATCATTTGGCTTTTTACCTTTAATAATATCCCTTAATAAAATTAAAGTATCTCTACTAAATAAACCATAATCTGATAAAACGATATTCTTATTTATAAGTATAAAATCAAATAATTTTTTCATTTCATAGTTGTTAAATGTCATTTTTTCCATCCCCCTAAATTAAAATCATCATCTTTTTTTAGCGATAAACTTTTCCCTTTATTTTCATCTTCTCTATAACCATCATAAAAACCATTTCCCCATAAAGGAAATAAATCTTTAAAATCATATTGATATTTTGGAACATATTGTATTTCTTGATAATCAAAATATGGTGCTTTCTTTATTTTTTTCAACATTTTATTAGCACGATCTATCGTTTTAAGTAATTGACTAAAGATAATATATTCTTTTTCAGTATGTTCATTATAGTAACCACTACTCAAATTAACTGATGCAATATCCCAAGCACTACCAAGTATTGAAATATCACTACAAGTTCCATAGTCCGTTTTAAATCCAAATGATTCCACATAATCCATGAATCTTTCATTACCACAATCGTAAAAAACACAATCATTTTTACCTTTACGATCAAACTCAATTATGTATTTAACATTTGGAATATCTAGTTTTTCTACTGCTTTTTCAGCTCCAATGCACCCAATTTCCTCATCTTCAGTAAATAGAACGTAAGGTCTATACTTTCCAAGTAATTTCATTATCGCATATATACCACATCTATCATCGCCACCAAGTCCACCATCAGGATTATAAATTTTATCTTCATTTTCTTTATAAAAAACTCTTTTAGGTGGCTCTTCAAATACAGTATCCATGTGTGCAACGAGTAATACAGGCATATCGCCTTTAGCATATAAATAACCATCTTCAAATATTGGATTCATTTGTCTTCCTTTTAATAGCCAATATAATTTAATTTTTAATTCTTCCTGTGTCATTTTTAAATAATAAACTAGCTCATTCATACCAATTTTTCCTTTAAATAAAGCATTTCCTCAAAAGCAGAGATTATTATATACCATACACCAAAACTTATATAATTGCAAGAAAAACACCTAATAAATGTTGAGCACATTTTAATTAAATATTTTAATATTATTGTCTTATTGCTATATTTCAAATAATTCATCTACCATATCAACTAAATTCATAACTCTTTCTGTATTACTATCTAATAGCATAAATCTTTCACCTTTCAATTTTGCCATTTAAGGCATTTTATTTTTTAGAACAAGAGATTAAACCTTAATTTAAAACTTGAATATGGGCATTTAAATAAGGAATAATCTCAAATCTCTGTTTCATTATTTATCACTCTAACAATTTTATTTACCGACTCTCCATATATGCCAGCAATAACTCAATCTTTATCAAAATTTACAACTCAAATTAAAAAAATAGGCACATTCTGTTTAGAACATGCCATTTTGTCAACAATCTGAACTAGGATACCCTAGTCTTCTTTTTTTTCTAATTTATTTATACAAGCATTAGTAACTTCGATAGCCTTTACTCTTAAAGATTCAACAGCATCTTCAAGAACTGGAGTGCCTTTTTCTTTAACGTAATCAACTAAGTCTGCCATAGAACGTTCGATTTCTTTGGCTTTCTTTTTAGCAATCTTAGCCACTTTTTCCATGTTTAAATCATCTAGTTCTTTTTTGATTTTTTTGATATTTTTGTCAACATATTTTTTAACATCATCAGCATCAATATCTTTTACTTTGTTCATAAAATCATCAAAAGCCTTCTTTAAATCGTCTCTAGTTTCCTTACCAGATTTAGGGGCTAGTAATACTCCTAAGGCAGCTCCAGCCGCCATACCACCAACTAAGGTAGCAACAGTTTTCTTTTTCATTGTATATCCTCTTTTCTATTTAATATAATTTAATTATACTATATTTTCTTTTTTAGTATATGAATTTTGTGTGAATTTATACATTTACATGTAAATAGTCTAAAATTTTAAAGATGAAATATTTGATATTGATAAGCACTTATTTCTTTTGTACCATTTAACATGTTTTTTTGATAAAGGTTATGAATATGACCATGAATATGATAAGGAACTCTATTTTTATATAAATAGTAAGTTATGCCAAATAAGCCTTGATGGGCGGGATCATTGCGACTTAAACTGTTAAAACCCGTATCATGACTAACTAAAATATCAGCTTCTTCTTTAGAATCTAAAAAATTAATACTCTCTTTTTGGGAAAAAGATGGAAATTTACTAGGTTTATAACGGAAACTTCCCTCTATACCAAGAATTTTAATTCCTTTTATAGTTATTATTTTACCATTTAAATCATTTAGCCCATACTCATGAATATAATTGTTATCATGATTTCCCAGTATGGCATATATCTTATCTTTAGAGATATACTTTAAAATAATTGGTAAATCCCGATAGCCAAAGTCGCCAAGTAAAAGGCATATATCATAATTATTATTAGTTAATATAAAGTTTTTAAATTCTTCTTCATTTAAAGTATTATGCGTATCGCTAATTACTAAAATACTAATATTATTATTTAAAATACGGGCATTACCATATATTTTATAAAGAAGTGGTTCTTGATTAGCATAACTAGATTCATAACCATATTTGTTTATTTCATTAATATTTATTAAGTTATTATAATAAGTTGCTGCCGATATAATATTTTCTTTTTTCTTAAATAAGTTAAATAGATGCATAATTTTTAGACTCCTTATCTTGTAAATCACATAAATATAGATATTTTTCGATAAGACTAAGATTTTTATTTTCTTTGTTCATAATTAGCCTTACCTATTTATATTTTTTACTATTATTATCAAGTAATATTGTAGCAAAATATTTATCTTTTGTCTTATTTATTTAAAAATATAAACTTACTAAAATTCTTGTTCTTTTTTGGGTTTAGAGTTAAGAATATTTAATCATTAATTTACACATCAAAAGAGAAATGCTATAATGAATATGGTGAAAGGAATAATGCTATGCGATACTTTTTAAATTTCTTTGGACATTTACATACGATTAATCAGCACCGATTAAAAGTGTTTATTCTTTGCTGCAAGGCTGGGATTCCTTTACAAGGTTTACTTCATGATTTATCCAAATACAGTCCGACAGAATTTTTTGAAGGTGTTAAATATTATGCTAAGGGCAAATACTCACCTATCCTTAACGCTAAAAAAGATCAGGGATATTCAAAGGCTTGGCTTCATCATAAGGGCCGGAACAAGCACCATCATGAATACTGGTTTGATTATGCTGCCCCCTTAAAGGCTCCGGTTATTCCTTATAAATACGCGGTAGAAATGATTTGTGATATGATAGCAGCCTCGAAAAATTATCAAGGAAAAAAGTATACTGATATGTCTGCTTACTACTATTGGAATAAAGTAAGAGATAATTGTATGGTTAATAGAAAAATTCAAGGTTTTATGACCGAGGTATTTGAAACACTTGGTGCCCAAGGAGAAAAAAATACAATTAATCCTAAATATTTAAAAAGTATTTATGAAAAATATACGAAGAAAAAAGAAAAGGAAGATAAGAATGAAGAAAATAGCGCAAAAAATCGGGACTAACACTACATACTGTGGGAGCAATATCTTTGCTGGCAGTATAACCGATTATCATTTTTTAGTAAAGTATGATAGTCAATCTAGTGTTTATACTTTAAGTTTTAGTGTAGAAATGGATAGTAATATAACTAAATTAACAAATAGTATAAAAAAAGAAGTTAAGGATGCGATTGTTAGTTATAATAATAAGAATCTTAATATTGTTGGTTCAGTTACTAATAAAAAATATTTACCAGAAATTATTAATCCTTTATTAGAGATTGTTGGAAAGTATTTAAAAGACGATAAGGCTTTAGAAGTTTGTAGGCATTGTAAAGAAGTTAAAAAAACCTTTCTAGTTGATAATGATTCAGAAATCAGTTTTTATTGTAATGATTGTTATAAAGTTGTTAAGAAGGCTACTAATTATAAAAAAGAAAAGTATAATAAATCAAAAGAGAATATTTTACTGGGCATTATTGGGGCAATAATTGGCACTATTCCGGGAATTCTTCTATGGATTTTATTTGGTTTTATTGGCATCGAACCGGGGATTGCGGGGATTGCTATTACTATGGGAGCAGCGGTTTTTTATAAAAAATTTGCTCACAACATTAAATTACCAGGAATTATTATTTCTGCCGGTATTGGTTTATTCATGGTTTTAGTAGCTCACGAAATTAACTGTGCAATTTATATTTATAATTTATATAAGAGTGATTATGTTATTAGATTATTTGATGCTTATAAGGCTATTCCTTATTATTTAAAGACGGTTACTGAGTTTCATAAAATATTTAATAATGGTCTTCTTACTGGATACTTATTGTCTATTATTGGCGTGTTTACTTCTTATAGCCTACAAAGACAAAATGCTAACACTTATGAAATTAGAAAGATAGGTGAAAAATAATGAAGAAAAACATTAGTAAAATCGGCTTAATTTTTATGGGGGTTTTAATGCTTAGTGGTTGTTCTCTACCC
>CAKOSD010000078.1 GCA_934101745.1 uncultured Bacilli bacterium
TTCTATCCTAAAAATAGTTTTTCTATCTATATCAGTTAGTTTTTCTAACTGTTCTTGGGATAAGCCTTTTCTAATTCGATATTCTTTTAGCATATTACCACCATTTAACTTATTAAAGCAGAGGAGTGTCAAATTTGCATTGACAAGTTTGTCCTAGTTTAAGACATAAATGTCATAGTAATATATTTTTAAGTTAATAATGGAGATGAATAGTTAATGAGAAAAAATATATTAATTTTTAGTGTAAGTTTAGGAGTTATCTTGCTACTAGGAATAGGATTTTCTTATTCTTTATGGAATATTAGTGTTAGTCAAGATACGGTTAATACGGCCACAACGAAGTGTTTCAATGTAGAAATTACTAGTCAAAAGAACAGTATTTCTTTAGAAAATGCTTATCCAATTAGTAATGAAAAGGGTAAAAAATTAACACCGTTTAGTTTTACGATTACTAATACTTGCGATATTTTTGCTAGTTATACAGTTAGTTTAGAAAGTTTAAAAGGAAGCACTTTATCTAGTAAATTTTTAAATGCGATGATTAATAATGAAGAGATTAAAAAACTAAGTGATTATGAAGCAACTGATATAGTTAATGATGGGAGTATTGAAAGCCATATTTTAGTCAAAGGTTCTTTAGGTAGTGGGGATAGCGAAGATTATACTTTAAGAGTTTGGATTGATTACGATACAACGATGGAAGATTTAGATAATGAAACTAAGACTTTCAAATCTAAAATTGTTGTTAAAGCGCAACCTAGTAGTTGGAGTCCCGTAGATGAAGGTTATACAACTTTACATGATGCGATACTGGCTAATGAATATCAAAGTAGTCCGGAAGTAGCAATTAAAAAGATAGAAGCAAAGGGGACACCAGATTATACTAAAACATCGCCAATTGTAGATTGGGCTGAAGAAAAATCAATTACAAATATAGACATTGTAAAACCTAGTAAAAATTCAATAAATATCGATAATGCCACTTCAAATTTACGAGACAATAGTCCTCTTGTTTGGCTTTGGAATAATGTGAAAACTGATTACGAAAATGGAAAATACTCAGCGTTTAGCAATGCAGATGGTTTTTATACCGATTTTACAAATATAGATTTTAGTAAAAATAATTATTATACTTTTGGGGAAAGAATAAATATTGACAGTAAAGGGAGATTATTTACAGCATTTGATAATGGAACTGACAAAATTGTTTATAAAGTTTTAGGAGCTTCTAAGAAAGACACTAAAACTGTTTGGAACGGTAATGAATATGATAGTATAACATATACATTAAGAGTAGAAGAACATGCTATGTATGCCGCTGAAAGTGATAAATCAGAAAAAGGCTTATATAGTGAAAATGATGATCATGGGACTAGTTACTTTTATAGAGGAAGTGTTTCTAACAATAATGTAATTTTTGCTAATATGAGATGGTTAATTGTAAGAATAAACGGCGATAATTCAATAAGATTACTATATAACGGAAAGGCAGAAGAAAACTCAGATGATAATATTGGGGCAGTTCCTTTTAGTTACAATACCAATATTAATCCTGGATATATGTATAAAATTGATAACGAGATAACGCCAAATAATCATAATTCAAGAGTAAAGGATACTATTGATGGTTGGTTTTCTAATAATTTAAAAAATTACAATAGTTACCTTAGCGATAGTGGCTTTTGTAATGACCGTCAAATATATAAAACAGAAGGAAATATCGTCTATTATAAACCCTATGAAAGATTAATAGAAAATAAAAACCCAACTTTGCAATGTCAAAATGCCTTGGAAGATTTATTTACCGTTCAAAATAAAACTGGCAATAATGCACTAACATATCCTGTCGGACTTTTAACTGCTGATGAGGCTGCTATGGCTGGTATTATTGACGGCACTTCATCTAGTTCATTATCATATTTATATTCTAATTATTGGTATTGGACTTTAGGGACGATGAAAAGTGATACTGGTTATACAATTGGCCCTTATAGTTCTACAAGTTTTCTTACCGGCATTGCTGGTGGTTATTATAATGTAAGACCTGTTATTAATTTAAAATTAGATGTTAAAATTTCGGGAGGAATAGGCACCATTAATGAACCTTATGTGGTAGAATAATAGTATATTAATTTTTAATATATTATTTTTTATATAAATTAAGGGAAGTGAAAGTATATGATTTATATAACAGGGGATAAACACGCTGATTTTATAGATGTATATTATTTTTGTTATAGATATAAAACATCTATTAAAGATACTTTAATAGTATTAGGAGATGCTGGTATCAATTACTATTGTAATGAACTAGATAATGAATTAAAAGAAAGTTTAACAGAATATCCCATTACTTTTTTCTGTATACATGGTAATCATGAAGAAAGACCGGAGAATATTAAAGGTTATAAAAAGAAAAGGTTTCATAATGGTATAGTTTATTATGAAGATAAATATCCTAATATCTTGTTTGCTAAAGATGGAGAAATATATGATTTTAATGATAAGAAAGTATTAGTAATAGGTGGGGCTTATAGCATTGATAAATATTATAGGTTGCAAAATGGATATCGTTGGTATGAAAGTGAACAACCCAGTAACGAAATAAAAATGAAAATCTTAGATATATGTGATAAAGATAATAATATAGATGTAGTGTTAAGCCATACTTGTCCTTACAAATATATTCCAAGAGAAATGTTTATACCTGGAGTAGACCAATCCAAGGTTGATACTAGTACAGAAGAGTTTTTAGATAAAATAGAAAGTAAGTTAAATTATAAAATTTGGTATTGTGGGCATTATCATACCGATAAGAAAACTGATAAAATTAGATTTATGTTTAATGATATAGATACTTTCATAGAATAAATGGTAGTTTAACACTACTTTTTATTTTGATTTTAAGTAGGATTTACGTAAGATTTAAGCAAGATAATCAAGAAAATTTTATATGGACATTTATATGGACATATAGCCTTCAAAGTCAGTATTCACCGTACTTTTATATGGACATTTATATGGACATTTTAAAAAATTCACAAGTCATCTTGTGAATTTTTTATTAAACAAGCAATATAAGTAGAATAATTACTAAATATTATGTGTTTACTTGAACCTTTAAACTCTTTATTACCAAAGATATATAACTTAGGAATATTATCTAAATAATAGTTTAAACTATTAGAATCTATATTATAAGTAATATTATTATCTATATAATAAAGGGAATTATTGTTATATAGTAAATACTTTTTATCTTTATCTAATAAATTATTAATACATAAAACTTTATTTAAAGTAAGATTTAGTTTATCAAATAAGTAATTATAATAAACTATATCTTTAGGTAATACTTGATTATTTAAATAAATATTAATGGGATAATAAATTATTGAAGATATTAATTTATGATCTTTTAAGAATTTTTTAAAATCTTTTATAAATATAGTTTCTTCTATAATATTACTATTATTTATACTAGGAGAAGTAAAAGTAAATATTTTATCTTTAATAATTTGGATTTCATTATCATTTATATAGATAATTAACTTAGTCATTACTGATTACTTCAGTATAATCAAGTAAATAGAATTCTTCTGGATTAAAGATTTCACCTTTATAGAATACTTCAAAATGAAGAGCATTACTTGTATCGGTTGTTATTTTATTTTGACCACTGGTAGCAATTATATCGCCTTGTTTTACAGTATCACCAACTTTAACTTTAACTTCGCCTAAACTTTGATAAACAGTTGTTAAATTATTAGTGTGTTCAATTTCTACAATGTTTCCCATTAGACTATCTTCTTTAATGTTTTTAACAGTACCATCTAAGATAGATACGACATCAAAGGCATTATTAGAAGTATATAAGACGCCTGTATTTTGCATATAGATACCTTCATAGTAGATTAAAGCAGCGGCTTGTTCATCATTAGTACCATCAATATTATAATATGGAATAGTGGCGGTTACATCAGTACTAGTATAAGGTCTTATAATATTTTTGGTTACACTAACGGTTGGCGTTATATTAGTATCATCCCCGCTATTATTTACCTCACTCGTATTATCTTTAGGAGTTGGATTAACCACCGGAACACCAGCCGTTAAAATTTGATACATTTTATAACTACTAAATAGAATCGTACATACTAACATTAGGCATATTGTTGGGATAACATATTTTCTTAATCTTCTTCTTTTTTTCATAAATTCACCTTTCTATTAGAAAGTGTGAACTAAAAAAACAATTTTATACATTTAATTTACAATTTTTGTTAATTGCCCTAATGGCTATTGTTAGAACTAGTTGAAGCTATGATAACTTTTAGGACACGAAATTTCTTCATTTTTTATAAATTACACTTTCTCAGGGTGGGCGGGTGGGAAGTAATCATAAATTTATAAACCCTAGAAAAAAAAATATAAATTTATATCTTATACTCTTCAATAGTTACCCCTTGATAATAATACTCCAAAATATCTTTATAATTAGAGCCTTCCTTAGCCATCGCATTCGCGCCATATTGACTCATACCAACCCCATGACCATAACCCTTCGTGGTAAAAATAATATCGTTATTTTCTGCTGTTATCGTAAAATCCGTCGAACGCAAATTAAACTTTTTTCTAATCTCGAGACCTGTGTATGTCTTCTTATTAATAGATATGGTTTCTATTCGATTAGAATAATCAGTTATAATATTATTTATGGTTAAGGCGGCACAATCAATATTTAGAGTCTTACAAAACTCATCTTTGGACACTTTTTTTGTAACTTTAAATTTAGTATTTGTCTCATTATCAGAGGTTGGCATAATCGTATTTAAGTATGGTAAATTCTCATTAAAAACACTTAAAGAAGTAGTAGTATAGCCATTACTCATCGCATAAAAGTAAGACTTTATTAACTTTTTATTATAAGTTATTACCTGGTTTTGGGTCATATTAACCGCATCGGTTATTCTTTTTAAATAAGTATAGTAATTATCTTGCCATTTTTGCTTTAGTTCTTCTAAAGTGTTGTAGGCTTGATCATTTGTTGTTACATAACCTCTAGTATTTTCTTGATAAAGGGCAAAAGTTCTACTCGCAACCGCTTGGGATTTTAAGGCTTCCATATCAAAAAGAGCTGGAACTTCGGCTCCAACTACATTTACTAAATATTCTTCTAAAGGAATTTGTTTTTTTTCATTATTTATTAATAAATCAATGTAAATTATTGGTTTATTAAGAGATTCTTTATTATCTTGATTTAAAGGAGTAACTTGTTTTTTTAACATGATAATAGTTATTGGTAAAAGAACGACAACTATACTAAGTAAGATTTTATTTTTCATAAGTTCTCCTATTGTACTTAGTATATTAATAAATATTACTAAGTTTTTAAGACATAAAATCTGTTATAAAATTAGTTATTAGATAACTAGTAGCAATCCCAAATATTATAACTAACATTCGAGCCTCAAGAGGTTTATTTCTTTTCATAAACTTATCAAAATTAACCCCACTTAAGGCAACCATGCTTAATAAAAGAGTTATAGCATATAACAGCGTCTTATAATTCATTATATGTACCTTCCTCATAACTTATGATTTTATTTACCCTTCTTACATGACGAGTCTCACTACTTGGGGCAGTTTCTATAAACATTTTAACTAATTCTAAGGCTTGGGTGTTATCTAGGGAAGCCGGCATAGCAAGAACATTAGCATGATTATGGACTCTAGCAC
>CAKOSD010000079.1 GCA_934101745.1 uncultured Bacilli bacterium
AAGTTGCCCAAAATCTTTTTGCCAATGTGCGTAACTATTGGAGGAAAAACTTTTAAAGGAACAGTTAAACTGTCGTCTAGTTTGGTTGCATTTCCTTCCCGAAATAATTTAGTTTTAGGATTTAAACCTTGGATTCCAAGAAAGTATTTTGACTTTTTATAATTTTCTACGTTTCTAATAAACTCGGCATCCAATTTTAGCCTTTTTCTTTCTTCTTCGTGGTATTTATCGTTAGAAATAGTAAAATAAGATGTTTCACTACGCTTTAAACCAAGGGTTAAAATATAATTTTCAATCATATCTAGGCATTCTAAAAAATCAGAAGAATAAATAGTTCCGTTAATTACGGCAGTAACTTGCCTTATTAAAATGTTATTTTTAATTATATAATTAAAAATTTTCTCAATTACATCAACCGCTAAAGTTGGTTCGCCACCGCAAATACATAAATTTTCTATGGCCCAGAATTGACTTAAGGTAGCCTCGATTACTTCATCACTCATTTTTTTGTCACATTTTTTTCCCCGCATACAGTGTTGGCAGTCTAGATTGCATCTTTCGGTAACAATCATTCCTAAATTCATAATAACTACTTTTCGCATAAAAATTCTCCTTTTTAATTGAAGGTTATTTTAACATATATTATTAATGTAAGCAAAAAAATTTTTATTATTTAACTATAAATATTGCAAAAAAATTATGACAACCTTTGTCGAATTAAATGTAAAATTATTAAGAAAATGCTATGATTAGTTAGGGTGATTATAATGAATTTAATAAATAATAATGCTTTATTTAATAGTTTGATTAAAGAAGTAGATGATTTAAGACTTGCAGTGTGTCTTGACAAGGTAAAGAAAAATAATATATAATTAGTCTTGTAGGAAGGGATAATTATGAATAACAGTAAAATAGTTCTAACTACTCAAGATATAGTTAATAAAGAATTTACTATCGAACCAAAAGGTTTTAAACCACAAGAAGTAGATGGTTTCTTAGATATCGTTATTAAAGACTATGTAGCCTTTGATAAAGAAATAAAAAAATTACGCAAAGAACTTGCTAGTTTAAATGAAGAAAATAGTCGTCTTCGTAGTGAGGTAAGAAGGTTAAAGGATTTAGAAACTATTCGTGATGAAGACAGTAGGACCCAAACTCCTGTTAATAATGTTGACCTTCTAAGAAGAATTAGTCAATTAGAAAAGATTGTTTACGGAAAAAGTGAATAATTAATAACAAAAAATAACTTAGAAAGACAAATGCTGGTATATCTATTATACTTGAGGAAAGTCCGTGCTTACATAGACCTGAAATGGCTATAGGGTTCGTTGCTAAGGCCAATAACCTTAGGCAGTTTTTAACTGACGGCGTCGAGGTAACCTGTTAAATGGTTATATTAGACGTAAAGTGCCAAAGAGACGAGTTACTTTAGAAATAAAGTAGGTGGAACGTGGTAAACCCCGCGAGTAAGAAATCCAAATTTGGTAGGAGAGTTTCTACAAAGGAAACAAACGGCGTAGAAAAGTTTATACATATTTGTATAGATTAGATAAATATTTGTCACTAGCGCGCTAGTACAGAACACGGCTTACTAAGTTATTTTTTTAAATTTTAAAAGGAAGTGAATTATCTTGAACGGAATAGGCCTGATGCTTAGAGGTGCAAGAGAAGAAAATGGTGTATCTTTAGAAGAAGCAAGTGAGGATTTGAAGATTAAGCCCGCCATTCTTTATAATATTGAAGAAGGTAATATGGGCTGTTTTAAGGATATCTTTATCTTAAAAGATTATCTAAAAGATTACGCAAAATATTTGGGAATAGACCCAACTAAAACGGTTGATAAATTTAATGAATTTATGTTTGAAAAAACCAGTAAGATTCCTGTTGAGGAAATTGAAAAGCAAATTATGGAAAAGAATAAGGAAGAAGCCTTACTTAAATCCAGAGTAGCCAGTCCTTATACCGATACTAGTTATCGTTATAAGAAAAAGAGTATTGCCATTCTTTATTTATTAGTAATTGCTTTAGTGGCTCTTGTTATATTTTGGTCAGTTAAGCAAGTAACTGTTGGCCGAATGGTAACAACAACGGCTAGTCAAGTGGAAGGAAGATAACTATGAATTTACCTAATAAATTAACTTTAGGACGTATATTTTTATCAATAATCATTTTATTATTGTTAGGTTGTCCGGTTTATATGTTTGGCTTTAGTTGGCCAGAATATTTACTTGGTGGTAAAATTGTTATCAAACTTAATTACATTATAGCGGGTATCTTGTTTGTAATTGCCTCCCTAACTGATATGCTAGATGGCAAGATTGCTCGTAAGTATAATATGGTTACGGATTTTGGTAAAATGATGGATGCCATTGCTGATAAAGTGCTTGTAAATGGAGTTTTAATACTTCTGGCTTACAATCATAATTTACCAGTAATTGTGCCTGTAGTTGTTATTTTAAGAGATACTGTAGTGGATGCTATTAAAATGGCTAGTGGGGCGAAGGGTAAAGTAGTCGCAGCCTCTATGGCTGGTAAGGTTAAAACGGCTTGTATGATGGTTGGTTTAACTTTAGTTTTATTTAGTAATATTCCTTTTGAATTTTTCGGTATTGGAGTAGGAAAAGGTTTGGTATTACTTGCAACCTGTTTATCTGTTTATTCGGGATTAGAATATTATATTGTTAATAAAGATTTAATTTTTAAAGAAGTTTAATTTATGGGGGGTACTTGTTTTTGCAAGTATCTTTTCTAATAGAAGGAGAATTTATGAAATATTTTTGTGTAGGAATTAAAGGAAGTGGCATGTCTACTTTAGCCCAAATTTTAAGTGATTTAGGACATACTGTAGCCGGATATGATGATAATAAAAATCATACCTTTACGGAGGAAGGCTTAATAAAAAGAAACATTCCTATTTACTATAATCAAGAGCATCCTATAGATAAAGAAATGATTGTAACTTATTCTAAGGCTTTTAGTCTTAGTCATCCGGAATTAGTGTTTTTAAAGCAGGAAGGATTAGAGTTTGTAGAATATAATGAACTTTTAGGTAGATTGACAAGAGAATTTGAAACCATTGGCGTTTCAGGGACGCATGGGAAGACTACTACTTCAACTATGATTACGGATATTCTAAAAGATAAGGGTGTTAATTATTTTATCGGCGATGGTTCGGGCTATGCAAAACGAGATAATAAATTATTTGTTATTGAATCATGTGAATTTAAAAGACATTTCTTATCTTATAATCCTTATTTAGCAATTGTTACTAATATTGAGTTAGAACATACAGAATGTTATGCGGGACTTGAAGATATTATTGAAACCTTTAATAAATTTATAAATAAGGCTAAAATCGTAGTAGCCTGTGGGGATGATAAAAATGTTTTGAAGTTAAAGACCTCTAATAAAATTTATTATTATGGGTTTAAAACCAATAACGATATTTATGCTACTAATATTACCATGAATACAACTGGTAGTGATTTTGATGTTTTCTATAACCAGAATTTTTTAGGACATTTTCATATGCCTTTAGTAGGCAATCATATGATATTAAATGCTTTAGCCAGTATTTTAGTGGGGCTTTTATATAATGTGGATTTAACAACGATTAAAAATACTTTAAATAATTTTGCAACACCTAAACGTCGTTTTAAAGAAACTATAGTCGGGGATAACATTATGATAGATGATTATGCTCATCATCCCACAGAAATTCTAAAAACTATTGAGGCGGCACGGATTAAGTATCCTAATAAAAAAATAGTTGCTATTTTTAAACCTAATACTTATTCGAGAACTTTAGCCTTAAAAGATGATTTTATTAGGGTATTAAGTACGGCTGATGTGGCTTATATAACCCCAATTGATTGTAACAGGGAGAAACAAAGTGATTATCCCGATATTTCTAGTGAGGATTTAGTTAGTAAGATACCTAATGGACATTTACTTAATGATAATGATATAACTTCACTTACAAAGTATCATGATAGTGTCTTAGTATTTATGAGTTGTGCTAATATTTATACTTTAGAAGATAAATATAAGGAACTTGTTAGTAAATAAAAAATTAATTCTTTAAGTTTAAATAACTTAGAGAATTTTTTTTCTAATATTTATAATTCGACAAAATTCGACAAATAATTCTTATTTTGTGTAATATTATATAACTGGTGATAAAAATGTTAGAAGAAGCCTTAAAGGTATTTGGAATAGATTCTGTTTGTAGTGTTATAGATTTAGATCTTATCTATAAAAAGAAGATAAGAAAGAATTATGAAGAAAATTTCCCCTATAATAAAGAAATAGGAGAGATGAATGTTAGACTTTATGAATGGTCTTATCAAATAATTTTGCCTTTTGCTATTGGAAAAGAGTTAAATATTTTAAATAGTAGTTATCTTGATTTAGCCACTTTAAAAATATTAATAGTTTTACAAAAATTAGGATTAGATTCTAAAAAGGCTAAAAAATTATATGAATTTGATAAAGTTTTAGGCTATAAAGAATCATTTTTTGATTGGTGTGTAGAAGAGTTATTAAAAAAAGATTTAATTCCTCTAAGTGATGTAAATAAGGGACTTTTAGAAGAATATTATAATTATTTAAAGGAAAATAATAGACTAAAATTAGAATTAAAAAAATCTTAAAAATGGAGAAATATTATCAAAGATAAAAATAAAGATTTAATTATTCTGAAACTATGATATACTAGTTTTAGAAAGAGGTCTGGGATAATATGAAATTGAAATTTAAAAATACCCAAATTAATTATGTCGTAAAGAAAACAGAGGAAAAGGAGGGACTTGCTAGTAATGATTCCTGGTTAATGGTTGACTTTAATGTGGAAAATGATGAATTTAGTTATCATAGTTGTCGTGAGTCATTAAGTCTAGGGGAAATTATTGAGGCTTGTACGGTGATACGTAAGCTTTACGATGAGCCGGTGGCTGTTAAGGAAAAAATAACTTTTATTAAAAATTATTTTATAATTTATATAAATAATACGCCAGAAAAGAAATCTATGGTTTTGGAACTGGTTAATTTAGATGATAGCAAATGCAGTAGTTATAAAGTGTACTTTGAACAAGAAGAAATTTTAGAATTTGTTAATTTATCGCGTAATATTGCTTAGAAAAGAACCAAGATAATATTAAAGGTAGTGAGTATATGAAAAAGAAAAAAATAATTATGGTAGCAGTTATTTTTCTAATGGGGGCGGTTTTATTTTTGTCTATTAATAAATATATGCTAAATAAGGATAATAAAAAAGAAAATTTGGATAATAATAACGTTAAAGAGCCTGATAACAATGATAATAATAAAGCCCCCGCTAACGATAAGGTTTGGGACGAAAAGAATAAAGAAGTAAATAATAATACTAATGATAGTAAAAATAATAATTCTGATACTAATAATAAGAAGAATAATGCTAATAATGAGGTTCCTAAAGATAAAGAGGAGGAAAAAAAAGAACAGAGTGGCAATAATAAGCAAGAAGATATGGATACTAAATTAACTAAGGCTTATCCTCGTTTAGATAAAATTAGAGGTGAGAAAATAGATAAAGGAACTACATCTAAAGGGTTTAAAATAACGGAAATAAATGGGGTTACTTATATTGATGATGTTATGATGGTTAATAAGACTTATGGTTTACCTAGTGATTATATGCCGGTAGATAC
>CAKOSD010000080.1 GCA_934101745.1 uncultured Bacilli bacterium
CATACACATTAACAATAAATAAAGATACCATTAATGAAAAAATAGAAATATTAGATAATGTTAGTGATACTAGAACCGTAACCGATGTTATGGAAAATTATAAGAAAAAATATCCAGTATATAATTCTGATGAAATTGTCGATGATGAGGAATTGTACCAGATTAATCCTGATTTAACTTATTATAATCAAACATATAGTATAGATTCTAATGGCTATCATCTAAATTACGAATATACTTATCCAATAGATAAATATATAACAGCCAATTCCGTTAACTATTCTTATGATTATAAAGATATAGTCTATCAAAATAACAAGTTGAAATTAAGTACTGGTTGTCCCAATAATTATTTAAGATATAGAGATATATTTACTAATTTAACCGTAAATATCATTACTGATTACGTAGTAACAAATAATAATGCTGATTCCGTAATAGGTAATCGTTATATCTGGTATTTCAATAAAGAAAATAACTATGAAAAAAGAATTAATTTTGAGGTAGATTTATCTAAAACTCAAAGTGAAGTAGATAAAGAACAAGAAGTCAAAGCTAAAAAGAATAGTTTCTTAATACCGGTTTTAATAGTATCACTTCTAGTATATAGTATAATAATTTTTGTTATAATAACTAAAAGGAAGAAAAACGAGGATTAATATGAAAAATAAATTAAAATTAATTATTCTCTTAATACCATTAATAATCTTAAGTACAGGATGCCAAGCAACATATAAGTTAAATATAACCGACACTGGCGTAGAAGAAACATTAATTATAGAAGAAGAGGTAGAAAAATCTTATCAAAATGCTTATATTTATGAGAAAGGTACTATAGATGGATTTTATAATAGTTCTGTGTATTTAAAAAGGTATGCTAGTGAAACAGAACAAGAATATATAAATAAATATTATATTAATAAAGATAATTTTGATAGAGATAATATTTTAAGATTAAACAATATCTATAATAATGGCTATCAATACCTACTATCTAATACAAAAGATTATTCACAAAAGAATAATTCCTTAATAAATAATCTTATTAAAGATAGTTTAATTATTAATGATGATAATATTATAATTCATTTAGATAATATTCCTAATAAATTTATTGAAAATTTAGATGTTTTGAGTATAATAATAAAGACTGATTTACCAGTTACTTCCAATAATGCTGATAGTGCTAGTGATAATACTTATACATGGAATTATGACAAAACAAATAATTTAAATAAGAGTATATCTTTATATATTGAAAGACCAAAAAAAGAAGAAGATACTAAGAATAATAACAATAAAAATAATAGTAGTACGAAAAAAGATTCTACCGTTTTTTCCTTAATAGTAGTTATTGGCATTTATTTAGCAATTATTATTACTGTCATTAACATATTTAATAAAAAGAAAAAATTATTCTAGTAGTATTCTAACTATTATAGTATAATAAACATAGAAATTGGGTGTTGCAAGTGAAATTTAGAATATCAAAAAAAGACTTAATTATTTTAGCCTGCTTTTTAGTATTTTTACTTTATTTATGTGCTATAGGGGTAATGAATTTTGTAACCTTTGGTTCAACTGGTTCTCTTTGGGGATTAAATCCATTTCCAGCCTTTAGTGGGGCTTATTTAGGACTTACTTTATTACTTTACGTTGTCTGCGTAATAGTTATCTTCGCTTCAGTTTCTTCTTATGTATTTGAAAAGAAGAGTGGTAAGGGAGTAGGAGTTGTCGTTGAAGATAAGGTCGAAACCGGTTACTCTTCATGGGCTAAAGAAAAAGATATTAAAACTGATAGAGGTGTTACTGAGGTAGATTATACTGCCCCAACCGTTAATGCTGCCGGTATTCCTTTAATTTATGATACAAAGAAACATAAAGTATGGGTTGATAATGGCGAATATCATACAGTTGTTATCGGGGCCTCTGGTTCTGGTAAATCACAATGTATTGTTAAACCTTTAGTTAACTTACTAGCAAAAAAAGGCGAATCAATGATTATTACCGATCCAAAGGGTGAACTTTATACTTCTGCTGCCCATCGTCTAAAAGACCTAGGCTATAATGTTATTGTTTTAAATTTCCGTGATCCATTAAACGGTAATGCCTGGAACCCATTAACTTTACCTTATCAATATATGAAAATGGGTAATATGGATAAGGCTACCGAGTTATTAGATGACGTTGCTTTAAATATTCTTTATGACCCTAATAATAAAGGGGAACCATTCTGGGAAAAAAGTGCAGCCGATTTCTTTTCTGGTTTAGCCTTGGGACTTTTCCAAGATGCTAAAGAAGAAGAAATTAATATTAATTCTATTAGTTATATGTCAACTGTAGGAGAAGAACGTTTAGGACCTTCTAACTATACTAAAGAATATTTTACCTTAAAAGGTGAATCTTCATCAGCCTATACCTTTGCTGCTAATACAATTAATGCTCCTAGTGATACTAAAGGTGGTATCATGTCAACATTCAGACAAAAAATAAGACTTTTTGCCTCTCGTGAAAACTTATCTGAAATGTTAGGACATAGTGACTTTAGTGTTTTAGATATAGGACGTCAAAAGACAGCCGTGTTTATTGTTATTCATGATGAAAAGACAACCTATCATGCCCTAGCAACCATCTTTATTAAACAGGCTTATGAAACTTTAATTGATGTTGCTCAAAAAAACGGAGGTAAATTGCCAATAAGAACAAACTTTATTTTAGATGAATTTGCCAATATGCCTCCATTAAAAGATGTTGATTCTATGGTAACTGCGGCCCGAAGCCGTGATATGCGTTTTACTTTCATTATTCAGAACTTTGCTCAGTTAAATGATGTTTATGGCAAAGAAGTAGCAGAAGTTATTCGTGGTAACTGTGGTAATACAATTTACTTAATTTCTAGTGAGCTTGCCGCCTTAGAGGAAATAAGTAAGATGTGCGGTGAGGTTAAATCAAAAGAAAAAGATAAGACAGCCTCAACCCCATTGGTTACTGTAACCGACTTACAAAAGTTTAAAATGGGAGAAGCCTTACTTATTAGAATGCGTAAAGGACCATTTAAGACCAAATTGCAATTCGATTATAAGACTAGTTGGGGATATGAACAAGTTGATGAGCCATTCCCACATCGAGAAGCCAAAGCCGTTCAATTATTTGATATAAAAGCCTTTGTTAAAGAAAAGAAAAAGGAACAATCATTAAATAATCCAAATACTAACGCTAATCCTTTTGGTGGACCAAACATTTTTGATAATCCATTTGGTAATTCTCCGTTTGGAGCATCTAGCCCTTTTGGTAATTCAAGTCCGTTTGGACCTTCTAATCCATTTGATACGAAGCCAACTACACCTAGTCCAACTGGTGGTTTAGATTTAGATGCTATGTTAAAAGATATTGATAAAAAGATAGCAGAATTAGATGCTGAAGAAGCAAAACAAAAAGAATTAGAAAATAAGAATAATTCCGAGCCTGCCAAAATCGAATCTAAAAAAGAAGAAAACATCAATGATAAGCCGCTTGATATTAAACCTCTAGATTTAGGACTTGATAATACAGTAGATATCTCAAAATCATTAGAACCTAAAAATGATTTCGATTTAAAACCAGAGTCTTCTAATTTAGAATTAAATAAAAACCCATTTGCAACTGAATTATCTCATTCAACAGCCAATACTGAAAAAAATATTTCTAAACCAGAACCGGATAATGATTTGAATTTTAAAATTCCTGATTTAGATACACTCCTTGCTAATTTAGCCGGGGATGATAAGATCAAAGACAATGATTTAAAACCAACTGAAGAGATAAAAGATGCTAAAGTAGAACCGGTAATTGAAAAAATAGAACCTCTGCCTAAGCCAGAAATCATTGAACAACCAGAAATTTTAAATGTTAAACAGGAACCAGAAGTTGTTGAAGCACCTAAGAATGAAATCTATAAAGAAATTGCTACACCTCAAGATGATAATGATGTACTTCTTGATACTCCTCCAAAAATAGTTGGTGGTAGTCTAAGAGATATGTTATATAACCCAGTTAATGCTAATGTAAATGCTTCATCTTCTAATAATGATAATAAATTTATTTCTACACCTAGTATAAAAGAAATAAAGAATAATGCTGAAGATAAACAATTAGAAACCAGGAAAATAGAAAATGAAGTAATAAAAAGTGTTGATAAACCGATTATAAACGTTAAGCCTGAAGAGATAAAACCAGATAATAATTCTACCATTTCAGATGATGAATTTTTTGATGATTTCTTTGGTGATTAAGATACTTATTACTAAAAAAATACTCCTTCATAAAATATAAAGAAAGGAGTTTTTTTATGCAAACTATTAATATTAAAGAATATAATCAAACCTTAGGACCCCTAATTGATGTTGAAGATGCAAGTGTTTATAAAATTAAGCATATAAACGGTGCTATTAATATTCCTTTTATGGAATTATCATATAATTTTCAAAATTTATTAGATAAAAATAAACATTATTATATTTATTGTAATGCCGGTAATAAAAGTCGAAGAATAGTTGCTATTCTAGAAATTTATGGTTATCAGGTAACCCAAGTGCTACTGTAATGCTAAAATATATCCTCTTTAAAATTTACAAATTATAAATTATTAGTTAAAAAAGGGGTTGAAAACAACTTTAGAATTTGGTATTATGTAATCATAGAGGAGGATAAAAAATCATGGAGAAGAAAAATGTTATCTTTTTAAGCGTAATAGCTGTTGCTACATTATTAACTGCTGTAATCGGTACAACATTCGCATACTTTACTGCTAACTTTACTGTTAGTAACAAAGAGAATGCAACTAGTACTGTAAATACCAAAACATTAGTAGGTACAACTGTAACTCTAGGTGATAAAATAGATCCAGGAGATGCAATTTACCCAGGTTTTAGAGGTGTTCAAAAGATAGAAGTAAAAGGTACTGCTACTGGTGATGTTGATGGTCAAGTTACTTTAAAAGTTACCCCAAATATTCCAACTGATTTTGGTTCAGATCTTGAATGGACTTTATATCAATCAGATACAACAGCAATCACTTGTGAGGCTCCTGTTACAAAAACAACTACTGGCGTAGATGGTGGTAACCAAGTTTACCAAGAAACTACTTGTAGTGATGATGTAATGGCAAGCGCTGCTAAAGCAATCGCAACATCTTCTGATACTACAGCTAAAACAACTGCAACTATCACAGTTAAAAAAGGTGAAACACATAATTTCTATTTAGTAGTTAACTTCAAAAATACTACTTCTAATCAAGTATCACTTCAAGGTAAGACATTTACTTTTAGTGTAGAAGCAAGTCAAGTTGATAATACAACTACAAGATAAAAATATTTCCAATAATGAAGGATTTAACAAATTTTGTTAAGTCTTTTTTAATTGTGTTAATTTGCAATTTTTAAACTATTAAGGGGTTGAAATTATATTTATAATTTGATATTATGTAATCATAGAGGAGGATAAAAAGTATGGAAAAGAAAAATGTTATCTTTTTAAGCGTAATTGCTGTAGCAACTTTATTAACTGCTGTAATCGGTACAACATTTGCATATTTTACAGCTAACTTTAGTGTTAGTAATGCTGGTAATGCGACAAGTACTGTACAATCAAAAACGTTATCAGGAGTAACTGTAACTTT
>CAKOSD010000081.1 GCA_934101745.1 uncultured Bacilli bacterium
GTTTAGATAAAAGAAATTTATAAAAATTAATTATATGAAAAGTAAGGAGAAATTAAAGATGGAAAATAAGGGTAAATTAATTGTATTAGAAGGAGCTTGTGATGGGGTTGGTAAATCAACTCAGTTAAAATTATTGAAAGATGAATTAATTAAAGAAACTGAATGTGAACAGTGGCATTTCCCAAGCTATGGCTTTGGTTCTGGAATTATGGCTGTCAAATTTTTAAAGGGAAAACTTGGGGAATTAGATGAAATTCCTGAAGAAGTAATTGAAAGTTATTATGCTATAGATAGAGAGTATGTATGGCGTAATTATTTAAAAAAATATTATGCTGAAGGAAAAACTATTCTTTTAGATCGTTATACCACCTCAAGTTTTATTTATCAAACTCTAAAATGTAGGGATGAAGATGAAAAGAAAGATATGATTGCTAAAATGAAAGCTTATGAATATTATAATTTAGGTATTGGCGAACCTGATTTAGTTATCTTCTTTAATGGTGATTTTGATACTTTAACTAAACTTCGTCTAGCCAGAGAAACTAATGATGGGGTTCAAAAAGATATCTTTGAAAAAAGTGTTGATACCCAAAGAAAAATTTATGAGTCAGCCCAGTTTGTTAGTAATTATTTGAAATGGAGTACCGTAAATGTAACTAAAGATAACGAAATGCGTAGTAGAGAAGATATCCATGAGGATGTTATGCGATTAGTAAGAAAATTACGTTAATAAGTATAAAATGATTGACCAATTTTACGATATTATTTTTAAAATTATAAATTACTATTTAAGTAAAAATCTTCAACCAGATTTAATCATTAGTGATATCAAGGAGCTATCAAGCGATAATTTAGACGACTTAATAACTCAAGGGATAAAAGGATTTATTATTGATTTAGATGAAACTTTACGTTTTGATTGTAAAGATATACCTGAATGTAACAAACAATGGTTACAAATGGCTAAAACTAAATTAAAAATTATTGTTCTAAGTAACGGTTACTGTCAAAATACAGAAAAGTATCTAAAAAAAGTTGGCATTAATTACCTTGGTCTTGCTTATAAGCCCTTAAAAATAAGTATTATAAAAGCCATCAAGGATTTAAATTTATCCCCAGATGAAATATTTATGATTGGTGATGATTACTTTTGTGATATTTATGGAGGTAGCAGAAATAAATTAAAAACCATCTTAGTTGATAACAGATTAAAAAAATTAAATAATAATATATCCATTAATAAAGAGTATTGCCATCTTAAATAGTCATCAATACTCTTTTTATTAAAACTTTCATAGTAAATCTTAAAAACTATAGACTTGTTTAATTTAAAAATAGTATAATAAAATGGACTGGAGTGATTAACTTGCTAAAAGCCATATTTATTGATATTGACGGAACTTTAAGAGTAAATAAAAAAATAGATGAAAAAATAATTAAATCTTTAGAAGATTTAAATGATTTAGGAATAAAGGTCATTATTACAACCGGTAGAAACTTTATTCACGCAAGAAACCTAGCCCGTAAATTAAGTGTTTATCCCATTATTATAGCGTGTAATGGCGCCTTAGTTAAAAGATATGACAATAATGAAATAATTTATGCGAGTAAAATATCTCGTAAAACTATTCGGAAAATATTTGATTTTACTAGTAGTCATAATTGTAAATTATTAGCCCATGAAGATAATACTAATTATTATATTAGAAAAAATGATGATATTGGAACCGGCATTGTTGGTCTTACGATAACTTCTAATAATTATGAACGAATGATTACAATGAAATATTTATTTAAAGATCAGATACCAGAAGTAGAATTTGTAAACTCTTCCAAGGCTATATATTTAGAAAAAAGAATAAATAATAAAATTTACTTTCATGATGTTAATAATAAAAGTGTTACTAAAGGCAAAGGAATCTGCGAAGTCTTGGATTATTTAAGCTTAAATTCTAACGAAGTAATAAGTATTGGCGATTCTAATAACGATATTCCTATGACTTATGTGGTTGATAAAAGTATTGCTGTAAAGGATAGTACTACGGCCTTACAAAATAATAGTAGTATAACTTTAGATAGCGATTTAGGTACTTATTTAAATAATTTGGTTTTCGAATTACAAAAAGAACAAATTAAATAAAAATATAAAATAAAAAATAATTAAATAACAAAAGGGTGATATTTATGAAATTAAAACAAAAAGTAGATATGGTAATTGATACGATTTTAATCGCTATAGGTATTATTATGTTAATGCTTCCAACTTTCAAAATTACTAATATTAAAAATTTATTCTTTACGATTATGATACTTTATGCTATCCTAAACTTTATTCAGTTTATATTAACTAGAAAGTCTAAGGATTACGAGGGATTATATACTATGCTTATTAGTTTAGCAGTAGGATTTGTAGGACTTTTTTTCTCCTTTAATAATCCTTTTCAGTTGGCCTTATCTGTTCTTAGTTGGACTGCTTTAATGGGAATAGCAAAACTAATTAAGACCAATTATTATAATGACCGTCGTGATAGAATGTATAAATTAAGAATCTTTACTTTAATAGCCTTCATGGTTTTAGGACTTCTTACTAGTATTAATTTATATTATGAAACTAGTGTCCAAGTAGTCGTTTTAGGTTTCTTTTTCTATACTCATGGTATTTTAGAACTTGTAGACCCTTTAGTTAAATATTTACTTAGTTAGGTGGATTTTATGAAATTAGTTAGAGATTTTAATGATTATCAAATACTTGATATGGATAATGGTATGAAGGTGGAAATGTGGAATAACGTTTGTTTAAAACGACCAGACCCTCAAATTATCTGGCCTTCTAGTAAACCATATAATGGGAAGATAGATGCTGTTTATAACCGTAGTAATAAAGGTGGTGGCTCTTGGGATATAAAAAGTTTGGCTATGCCTTCTAGTTGGCAAGTTAGTTATCACGATTTAACTTTTAATTTAAAGTTAATGGGTTTTAAACATACTGGTTTATTCCCCGAACAAGCTTATAACTGGAATATGCTAATTAAAAAGATAAAAGAGGCTAAAAGGGATGTTAAAGTTTTAAACTTATTTGCTTATACCGGAGCCGCTTCGATGGCCGCCTTAAGTGCTGGAGCAAGTGTTGTTCATGTTGATTCTAGCCGAGGTATGGTTGATTGGGCCAAAGAAAATGCTTCTTCGTGTGGATTAAATGATAAGCCAATTAGATATATCGTTGATGATTGTAAAAAATTTGTCGATAGAGAAATTCGCCGCGGCAATAAATACGATATTATCCTTATGGATCCCCCTTCATTTGGTAGAGGAAGTAATGGTCAAGTCTGGGATATTGAAAAAGACCTTTATCCTTTAGTTGCGGCTTGTAGCAAAATACTAAGTGATGATGCCATTCTTTTCTTAATTAATTCTTATACAACCGGTTTATCTATGAATGTTTTAGAAGACGTTTTAAAACTATGCATTAAAAATAAAGGATATATTACTAGTGACGAATTAGGCTTGCCGGTAAAAAACAGTGATTTAGTATTACCATGTGGTATATTTGCTCGTTGGGAAAAAGAAAAATACGAAGAATAAAAGAAATTTGAAAAAATTTAAATATATAATAGAGGATTGGATATGGATTTTAATAATCAACTTTATTTAACTAAAATAATTTTAGATAGAGAAAAGATACCAGATTTTTCTACGTATCCCTTTATTATTCCCGTAGTCAAAAACTTTACAGAATTAACACTAGATAGCCCCGTAACTTTCTTTATTGGCGAAAATGGTATTGGTAAATCAACCTTCATCGAAGCCATTGCCGTTAATTTAGGCTTACCCAAAGAAGGTGGTACTCAAAACTTTACTTATGATACTAATGACACTACTTCGGAATTATATAAATATTTAAGAATTACCAATATTTATAAACCTAAAATGAAATTTTTCTTAAGAGCTGAAAGCTTTTATAACTTTTCATCAGAAATAGAAAATTTAGCCCAAAGCGGATATGTTAGTCTTTATAAATATTATGGTGGTGATCTTCATAAATGTTCCCATGGTGAATCTTTCTTAAAAGTAATGCAAAATCGTTTTACTGATCATGGACTTTATATTTTAGATGAACCAGAAGCGGCCTTATCAGCCCAGAGTCAGTTATCTTTACTTTGTCTAATTGATGACTTGGTAAAACAAGGTAGTCAGTTTATAATAGCAACCCATTCGCCTATTTTAATAAGTTATCGGAATGCTAAAATATTAGATTTAAATAAAGACTTTCAAGAAGTAAAATATGAAGATACCGATATCTATCAATTATATAAATTATATATGGAAAATCCTTACGGTATGCAAAAAAAATTGTTTGATAATAATGGAGAGTAGTTAATGCTACCTTTTTTATTTTATAAATCTAAAAATAATGTTATACTAAATGTAGTATAAAGAAAGGGCAAATCAAAAGTTAAATAAAATATTTATTAACGTTTGGTTATAGGAAATTAAAATGCAATTCATATTAAATAAAATTTTTAAAAAGCAAGAAAGACAACTTAAACAATCAATATCTGAAAATATTGAATTAGAAGATTTTGAATTAACCTTTTTACAACAGGAAAATAACTATAAAAACATTATTTATAGTCCATTATCCATAAAATATATTTTAAAAATGTTAAGTGATGGTGCCGAAGGCAGTACAAAAGTTCAAATTGACAACATAATAAAAAATCAAAAATATATAAAGTATTCAACAATTCCTGATATTTTATCGTTTGCTAATAGCATTTATATTAACAAAAAGTATGCAGATCAAATAAATAATAATTATAATATTTTGCTGAATGAAAAATATAACGCTGAAATAAAATTTGATGAATTAGATAGTGCAGATAACATTAATAATTGGGTAAAAGATAAAACTTTTGGCATTATAAAGAAAATTTTAGAGGACAGAGAAATATCTGATAATACATCTCTAATTGTTATTAACGCCTTAGCAATTAATATGGCATGGCAAGATAAATTTAGAACTTCCCATACTCATGGCGATGAATTTTATTTAGAAGATGGAACTGTAATGGTAGCAACTATGATGAACAAAACACTTTATTATGAAAATTCATCTTATTATCAAGATAATAACGTCATTGCCGTTTCCATGAATCTAGAAGAATATAATAATACCCAATTAGAATTCATTGCTATTATGCCCCAAACAGGCTATAAAGAGTTTATAAAAAAGTTTACTATGGATAATTTAAAGACCATAACTGCAAAATTGCAAGCACCGATAAGTAAGGAATATGATGTGGAATTAACAATTCCTAAGTTTTCTTATGATTATGAATTACAATTAACAAATGATTTACAGAGAATAGGAATGCATGATGCTTTTGATAAAGAAAAAGCAAATTTTTCTAAAATGATTTCTCCAGAAGCAATATATCCAATTTATATAAACAAAATAAAACATAAAGCAAATATTGAATTTTCAGAAGAAGGTATTAAAGCCTCGGCGGTAACTGCGGCTGTAACATTGTTTTCTGGTGTTCCTTTTGAAGAAAGAAAAATTATTGAATTGAAATTAAATAAACCATTTATTTACTTTATTAGAGATAAGAAAAATGAAGAAATTTGGTTCGC